>NZ_DJDV01000109.1:38488-38746 GCF_002431195.1 Sphingobium sp. UBA5915
TGGGACCGCGTGGCCCGTCGGCCGCCCTAAAGATCGCAGCGAAAGAGTCAAGGCGATTGTCGGAATGCGACGAGCCGAGCGGGCGGTTAACTTTCGTAAAGGATTGGGTTGGTAAACATCCGATTCATGGAAAAGCGGGCGATGAGCAATCTGCGCGGCGCGGCCACGGCTGCGTTCTTGGCAAGCATGATGACACTGGCGGGGTGCGGCGGCGACCTGGTGCCGCGCGGCAAGGTGGCGCGTGCGTCGAAGCCGGTT
>NZ_DJDV01000088.1:0-120166 GCF_002431195.1 Sphingobium sp. UBA5915
GCTATGAGGATCGCGGCGTTTCCCACAAGGAGGCCGAGCGCCGCGCCTGGGCAACGGTCAATAAGGAATCGGGCGGCGGAAACAAATCGGGTTCCGGACGCGGCAAGGCTGAAAATCATGACAGTTCGCGCAAGGGCGGACGCAAAGGCGGTTCCAGCCAGAGCGCTTCCGACCGGTCGGCTGCCGCGAAAAAGGGTTGGGAAACGCGGAGACGTAAAGGCGCCGCGTGAATTCCTGCTCCATGGGCAATCATAACCAGACACCACCAGATCGGCCGATTTGCGTCTCAACTGCTTGGCGATCCGGGGTTTGTAACCCAACGGACAGCCGATGCGCTCGAGGTGATCGCCATTTTGGAAATCGCTCACGACGATGTCGATATCATATTCTCGGATGTCGTCATGCCGGGCATGAATGGCGTGGAACTGGGCAAGAAAATCCGTGCGCGCTGGCCCGACAAGACAATAGTGCTCACCAGCGGCTATGGCCATGCCCTGGCCGAATATAGCGGGCACGGATTTCCGCTTCTCCATAAACCGTATTCGGTATTATCTCGCATCCTCCGCGATGCGGCCGCCTGAGATTGGCCCGCGCTCTTGATGTAAGAATATGAAGGCGTCGCCGCGTTGCGTGTCGGGTGCCTTCATGAGGATGAACGCGCGATTTCCTCGACGCGGCATTTGCTGGCAGGGCCAAAAGCCCCTTCGATCTGCCTCATGCAAGATCGAAGGGGCAGGGAGCCGGGTCATGGGCGATCACCGCCATGGCCCGTCCGTACACGCAGAAATTCTGAAAAAGGAACCTTCGCTCAGGACTTGAGACCCTTCGCCATGTTGAGATGTGCGGTGACGATGGGAACAAGCTTGGTCGCGAACTCCTTCAACGAGGGGACGTCACCATTGGCCGAATAGGCTTTGAGCGTGTCGAGCGTCTCCTGATGTCCCCTGGTCTGCGCTTCGATATAGGCGGCATCAAAGTCGGCACCTTTCTTGCCCTTGAGCGCATCGAGTGACTGTTGCTGCTCGGAAGTCAGGATTGGTTTGGGCACGATAGCCGGGGACGCGGCGCTCGCAGCCTGGCCAAGCTTAGCCGTTGAATCGGTATGCGCCTTGATCATCGACTCCGCGAATTTCTTGACGGACGTCGACTGGCTGTTGGCTTGCGCCAATCTCGAGCTTTCGATTTCGAATGTATCGTTCGATGCTGCCGCATTGGCGAACATCTGGCCTGTGCTCTCCGCAACCGGCGCCGGTTCGAAGGCGTTGACGCTGTTCATCGGCACTGCCGCGGCGTTGTTGGGCGTCGTATCGACCTTCTTGCCGCATCCGCCAAGTAACAGCGCTGCCAATGATATCGCCACCGTCGCGAACTGCATTTTCATCGATCGTCTCCCGGATCATCCTCTGTCGGAACGTCAACCCTCCGCGTCCAAGCTCGTTCCCATGGGAGCCTTCTTTGCCACCCGCCGTTTGGTGATGATTGAACCATCACATGGAGGACAGGAACATGGGCATCTTCAGTAAGATCAGAGACAAGATTTTTGGTCATGATGACCAGAAGGCAAGCAATGGCGCTCCTGCACCGGCCACGAATGTTCAGACCGCCAGCCCGACCCCGCCAGCCATTACGCCCCCTGCGTCGCCCGCCACGGCCACCGCCTCACCTGAGGCAGCCTCGCTGCCGCAGGTCGATGTCGGCGTGGTCCTTTCGGCCATGGCCGACGCTAGGGGCGGCGGTGGAAATTACCAAAGTTCGATCGTCGATCTGCTGAAGCTCCTCGATCTCGATTCCAGCCTTACAGCGCGCAAGCAACTGGCCGACGAGCTGGCTGTTCATGAGGGCGCTGACGGCAGCGCAGAGCAGAATATCGCGCTGCACAGGGCAGTGATGGCGAAACTCGCTGAAAATGGCGGCGTGGTTCCCGATAGCCTGCGCGACTAAGGCCTCTGGCCGTGCCGCTCCTTCTTGAGGTGGCGGCCCGGCGTTAACCTCTCAGAACCATATCTGTCGGGACGTTGGCCCCGCGGTGACGCGGGGCCATACTCGCTTCAAGCGATCCCTGCGCCGCCGGTCACGCCATAGACTTCACCGGTGATATAGCTGCCCTCCTGCGAGGCCAGCAGCACATAGACGGGCGCGATCTCGACCGGCTGACCAGGGCGGCCGAACTGGCTCTGCTCACCGAACTTGGTGACCTTGTCCTGCGGCTGACCGCCACTGGATTGCAAGACCGTCCAGAATGGACCGGGGGCAACCACATTTGCCCGGATGCCCTTTTCGATCAGCTGCTTGGCCAGAGCCTTGGTGTAAGCGACGATGCCCGCCTTTGTCGTGGCATAATCGAGCAATATGGCAGAGGGCTCATAGGCCTGGACGGAGGCGGTGGTGATCACCGACGCACCTGCGGGAAGATGCGGCACAGCGGCCTGTGTGATCCAGTGCATGGCGTAGAGATTGGTCTTGAGCGTGCGGTCGAAATCTTCCGAGCTCACGGCCTCCACGTCATCGCGAAATTGCTGGCGGCCAGCGTTGATGACAAGAATGTCAAGCCCGCCAAGGCCATTCACCGCCTCATCGACGAGCTTGCGGCACCAATTCTCGTCCGTAATGTCGCCAGGCAGCGCGACCGCCTTGCGGCCTTCTGCTTCGATCAGGGCGATGACCGTCTTTGCGTCTTCCTCTTCGCTTGGAAGATAGGAGATGGCGACATCGGCGCCCTCGCGCGCATAGGCTATCGCTGCGGCTCTGCCGATGCCGCTGTCGCCGCCAGTGACCAGTGCCTTGCGGCCCTTGAGTTTACCCGAGCCGGCATAGCTTTCCTCACCATGATCAGGCTTGGGATCCATGTTCGCGGCGATGCCGGGAACCGGTTGCGGCTGCTCGGGAAATGGGGGCTTGGGATATTGTGCGCGCGGGTCCTGCATGGTGAGACGCTCTGCCATGTTCGCTCCTTGCTGATGGGGATGATGGACGACAGTCCAGTTTGCCGTTCTAGGCGACACGGCAAACTACGAGCCGCAGAGCCATCCAGTTCCACACCGGCTCAGCAGGATGGCAATCTTATTCATAGTTCTGATCTGGATCAGGAAAACAGGCCGCCTCTCGTGCGTTCTCCCCTGCAATCAGTTAAAGGGAATCGTCGCTATCAACATAATCCGGCTCGACAACGCTCGCCCCCGGCGCGACGCGGAAAACTACCTCCATCTCGAACATTATGGGGCCCTGGGCGATGGCCGGACGGTGGCCCTGAGCGGTAGCGATGGGTCGCTCGACTGGTGGTGTGTCCCCAATCTCGATTCTCCGCCCCTGTTCGACAAGTTGGTTGACCCGCAGGAGGGCGGTTATTTCGCCATCACGCCTCGTGAAGCGTTCGAGGTCGAGCGGGCATATCGTCCAGAGAGTAATGTCCTCGAGACTATATTCACGACCGCTGGCGGTAAGGCGCGAATGGTCGAAACGCTCAACAGCGGTTCTGCGGGGCGCTTGCCCTGGTGCGAATTGGCGCGACGTATCGAGGGGCTGGAAGGCTCGGTACATTTCGACATCGCGTTGAGGCTTGGCCATCGGGCGGGAACCGCTTCGCCCTATATGCAGAAAGTCGGTGGCCATGATGTTTTCCATGTCGGCGGCGTGCTGGGTCTCTTTCTGCGGGGATCGGGCGTGATCATCGAGCATCTGGGCGATAGTGGGGCGACCGCAAGTTTGACGATCGAGGCGGGCCGGAGGGAGCTGCTCGCGATCGTGGCGGGCGAAGACGAGCCGCTGGTTGCGCCTTCGCTTGACGAAATAGATGCCCGGATCGATGGCTCGGATGACGAATGGCGCACATGGGCGAAGACGGTCCAATGTGACGGACCATGTCGGGAGGCATTGGTCAGAAGTGCCCTGGCCCTCAAACTCCTGCTCTTTTCGCCCAGTGGAGCGATCGCAGCAGCGGCGACCACCTCTCTTCCTGAACGGATTGGCGGACCGAAAAATTACGACTATCGCTTCGCCTGGGTCCGCGACGCAGGCTATACCATCAACGCCTTCCTGCGCGTTGGTGCCCAGGCGGAGGCTAAGGCTGCTCTGACCTGGTTGCTCAAGCAAATCGAGGAAGTGGGGCCGCGCGTCTGCTATTCGATCTGGGGCGGCGCAGCTTCAGACGTCCGGACAGTCGACCTGCCCGGCTATCGCCGTTCACAGCCGGTTGTTGCTGGAAACCGCGCCACGGATCAGCGGCAGCATGGAATTTATGGCGATATCTTCGAGACCGCGGCATGCTTCGTAGACCATGGCAATATTCTGGACGCGCGCAGCGCAGAGATATTGGCCCATCTTGCCGATCAATGTGCGGACATCTGGCGCCAGAAGGATAGCGGCATCTGGGAGCTTGCCCAGGAGCAGCATTATACCATGTCGAAAATCAGTTGCTGGCAGGCTCTGGCCCGCGCCGTCGAGCTGGCTGACGCAGGACAATTGCCGACGACTTGCCGCGATCGCTGGTCACGCGAACGAGACAGGATCGAGGCCTGGATAACGGAACATTGCTGGTCCGAGAGCCTGGGCGCCTATAGTTTCTATCCAGGCTCGGATCGCCTCGATGCATCCCTCGCCCTTGCTGTGCGCTTTGGATTCGATGGACGGGATCGCCTGCGTCGAACGGTCGAGGCGATCGATCGGGAGCTCGGCTTTGGACCCTATCATTATCGCTATTCGGGAGCAGAGAAAGAAGAAGGCTGCTTCCTCGCCTGCACCTTCTGGATGGTCGAGGCCAAAATTCTACTCGACCAGCCTGAAGCGGCGTCCAGGGCATTTGCCGAAGCGATTGAGGGACTGGCGCCCACAGCTGGCGTATATCCTGAAATGATCGACCCTGTGTCAGGCCAATATCTGGGCAACATGCCGCAAGGACTGACCCATCTGGCTATTATTCAGGCTCTCATGTCGCTGGAGGCTAGCAGAGGCTAGGCTCCAGCGAACAGGGCCAGCTTCCAGGCTCCTTTGAAAGCTGTCCGGTTCAAGGCTGCTGGTTATAGGATGGGCCGGTATGCTCGGTCGCGACGTTGTTGCCAGTGGCCTGATCCCGCTCAAGTTCCTCGCCATGCCAGACATTCCTCGCGACGAATATGATGATGAACAGGGCAATGATCACGCCGCAAAAGACTGCACCGGCCTTCGCGAGCCGGCGCGGCGAGGGCTTCTCATCCGATACCATCAGTGAGCGCCCTCCAGCGATAGCTCGCCTTCCTCTTCGCCATCCCAATAATGCGCGCGCTCGCCAATCACCTGGATCAGGACGAGGCCAGGCGTCTGCGGACCCTGCGGCCACCACCGTTCCAGGCCTTTCGTCCAATGCGCTTCAAACTGGTCCTTGTCGCGGATGAGCATGGCTGTCCCTTCCACCGCCAGACAGAAGGGGCGTTGTCCCAACAAGCCTGATTTGCCCTGATAGCTTAGATTTACTGCCGGATCGGCCTTGATATCCGACACCATGAGCGTGGTCTCTTCCGTGAAAAACCAGGCGCTACCGTCATAATCGACCTCACGATTATTGCTCATCGGACGCGATCCGATCGCGCCACCGCCCGTATGCATGGCCAGCATCGCGAAATCGATCTCCTTCATCTTGCGCGACAGATCTTCGAGCGACATGGACATGGCCGTCTCCTTCTATTGTTGCGGCATCAACGCACGAACAGGAATAACGGCCACCCCACAGTGAAGCGCCGCTGTAAGAACGCATCCGCTGGGACAGGATCAGCTTTGTGCGAGCTTCCTCGCCTGCGATGGAAGTTGAGCCTCTGCCTGGGCGTCCGACGACGGGCGGCGGCCGCCCCGGACCATCTCCTCTATCCAGGTGAGCAGCAATTGATTGTAGGCCCGTCGGCCAGCTTCATCCCGCAGCGAATGATCAGCGCCTTTTAGAATACGATAGCTCAGCGAATTGCTGTTGTGGAACGCCGACATATAGGAGCTGATGGTCGCGTGCGGCACATAATCGTCATGTTCCGATTCAACGATCAGAACGTCGCCGGCAAAGTGCTCGCAAGCGGCCAGAGCCTTGTCTTCCCGGCCCGTTCGAAAGCGCGCCCGATAGGCATTGATGAGATTGCGGTCGAGCTTCGCTTTGGGCACATTCCAATGTTCGTCAGGATAGAGCGCAGGAACACGAAGCGCCAACCAGTTGACCGGGCGAGCCGCAGTCAGCAATGCCGCAAGATAGCCACCATAGCTGGTGCCAACGACCGCAATCGCCGACGGATCGACCTGGTCCTGCTTGACGAGATAATCATAAGCCGCCGTCACATCTGCAAGACCGTGCGACCGGGTCACGACATTGCGCTCTTCGGCATGTTTGGCATGGCCTCGCAGGTCGAAGGTGAAGCAGATACAGCCCAATTGCGCGATCTCTTCGGCTCGCACCATGTCTTGTTCGCGCGAACCGCCCCATCCGTGGATGAAAAGAATGCCAGGGACCAGCTTGTCGGGCGACAATAAGGTTGCTTCCAGGCTCTCGCCCTCGACGTCAAAGGATAGCTGACTACCTGTCATTCCAGCTCCATCGCATATTTTGTCATCGGTCCTGCCACGGGATCTACCCCGCTATAATAGATAATGCTGCCGTCCGGAGCAGCGTCTACCTCGCCATAAATCTCCATCGTCATGCACGTCACAGCCGATCGGCCGGGATCACGCGCCAGGGCTTCGAACGCTGCGATCTCCGCGCCGCTCGCGCCGCCGGCACGCCAACTCTGCTCGAGCACGCCGATGCGGCGTTCGCCGTAGGAATTGACGCCTGCGGCGACATCGTAATTGCGGCGAGACGCCAGCAAATCCGGATAGAATCGTGAGACGATAGCGTCATAGGCGATCGCCTTATCGACCCCCTGCTGCAGTTCGTCAGCCAGACCCAGGCTCACAAGCCGTTCCAGACCGCCCCTCACGACATGAAGAGTGGAGCCGCCATAGACAGTCGCGCCACTGTTGTTGGTGGTGAGCCGCTGCGTGCCCCAATAGGAAATCGCCTCGCCAAAAAGGCGCGTCGTGCCGACGCTGTAGGTGACAACGTCATCAAGATTCTCCTCGATCACCACGCCATGCTTCGAAATGGCAGCCTCGTCGAGCTGGGCCATCGCTTCGTCCAAATCCTTGACCGACGTCGCGACGAACTGGCCTAGTCCGGCAGTGGCCTCGACCTCCTTCAGACGGGTCGCCGTACGCCCGAGCATATCAAGAGCGGCATCGCGAACCGCATCGAAAGTAAAGGCCGACCAGCCCGAAAGAACGTGAGGAGCAAGAGCTAAGCCCAGTTCAGCGCGCCATCCGGCGGGAATTGCAGGGTCGTCCCCGAAGGCCGGATGCGTGATGACCTTGCTCCCGACAAAGGGAAACGGCACGACGCCACCGTAGATCTGGCTCTCAGCCTGGATGCCCAGTTTTCTTGCCGTTGAGAGATCGACCGTGCCGGTCGGAATGAAGAGTGTGTCCGGCTTGCCGCTTGATAGCTGTTGGTCACCCGGCATGTCATGATCGACAAATCTTGTCTCGCCGAGCCGGGCAATCCTGCGGGCAAGTTCGCTCCGTGAGGCCTTGTCATGTTCATTGTTCAAGGCAATGGATTGGGTGGGATGGATCTTCACAAAATGGGTCTGATGCGAGCGAGCCATTGGGCCTCACGGACTTGGAGGGGCCGCCAAGCGGCAGTCCTGCAACAACCCCAGGCTCGGACATTATATCCCTGACCTTGCAAACCAGGCTTCCCTGATCTGCGGCTCTGGGTCAGGGCAGTGTCAGGGCCTTTTCCGAAATAGGCGCCACCAAGGCATCTCGCCACTTAAATGCCCCTGGTCGCCCGCAAAATGATCCAAAATCTCACACATATGGTCTGCGCAGGCTCGTACCAGGATCCAGCTTGGATCGCTTTTATCCTGCGTGGAAAGGTCGCGGAGCAGCGAAATTTCCTCCGCCATGAGTGTCAGCGCTTCGACATCATCACGCATGCGTGATTCCCGGCTAATATGGTCCTCTCATATTGGTGAACTCAACGGAGAAGCGAAATATCCTTGATCGCGCTTCATCTCCCGCACGCGAAAATGGGATCATTTGGCCAGCCCATCCATTTCTTTCAAAAAGGAGAAAAGCGGTGAAGCAGATGCATTGGCCGAGGAAACTGACGATCGTTCGGCATGGCCAGAGCGCTGGCAATGTCGCGCGGGATGCCGCCATGCAGGCCAATGTCGACCGCATAGATTTGTCCGAGCGAGATGCTGACGTGCCCCTGAGCGAGTTGGGCCGCGACCAGGCTGGAGCGCTGGGACGCTGGTATGCCGGCGAGGCACCGCATGAGCGTCCGGATGTTCTCCTTGCATCTCCCTATCGGCGCGCCTGCGAGACCGCAGATCTATTTCGTCAGGCCGGAGGTTGCGCAGGCAATGTGCCCATCTGCTTTGACGAGAGGCTGCGGGAAAAGGAATTCGGCATCCTCGATGGGCTGACATCTATGGGGGTAAGCAGCATCGAGCCGCAGCAAGCAGAATTTCGCAGGCTGCTAGGCAAATTCTATCATCGCCCTCCAGGGGGCGAGAGCTGGTGCGATGTCATTCTGCGACTGCGCTCCGTCATGGATACGATCGCGCTTCATCATGCGGACCGGCATGTGATGATCTTCACCCATCAGGTAGTGGTGCTGTGCTTGCGATACATCATCGAAGGCATGACCGAGGCCGAGATATTGGAGGTCGACCGTGAAGGCGATGTCGCCAACTGCGCCATCACCGAATATGCATTCAACGCGGAGAAGGGCAAGGATGGAGGGCTATTGCTTGGTCGATACAATGTGACAGCCCCGGTCGAGCAGGACGACACGCCCGTGACCCGCGCGCCCGATGCCATAGCGGGTGTACGCGGATGAGTTGCCGACAGCTCGACGAGGCGTGGCTGAAGCGACATCCGCTGCCGGCGATCGCGCAAGGCGCCGACAAGAATAGTCGCGGCCGCGTCCTGGTGGTTGGAGGGGCCGAGTTCGTGCCCGGTGCGCTTCGCCTTACCGGCGAAGCCGCGCTACGCGCAGGTGCGGGAAAGCTGCAGATGGCGACCGTGCTATCTTCGGCAATGTCGCTGGGCGTGCTCGTCCCGGAGGCAGCCATGATCGCGCTGCCCGCCGACGAAGACGGAGAAATCGCCCCCGCAGCAGCGGAAATATTGAAGGATCGAATCACGGCGTGCGACACGATCATCCTGGGACCAGGCATGAGCACGGGGAAGGCGGCGCGGGCATTTGTCGCCAGTCTTTTCGATAGCCTCGATTTCCCTGGCAGTCTCATTCTCGACGCTGCAGCCTTGGTTTCATTGCGTCATTTCGGCCCATCACGGTGGCGAGTAAGCAAGGATGCGATTTTCACGCCTCACCATGGAGAGATGGCGGCGCTGAGCGGCCTGCCGATCGAAGAGATCAAGGCGAGGCCAGCAGCGATAGCGGTTGAAATGGCAGCGCGATGGAGCGCCGTCATACTCCTCAAGGGAGATATTAGTTATCTGGCCCAACCTGACGGCCGATGTCTCATTTATGAGGGGGGCTGCGTCGGGCTTGGTACGGGAGGCTCCGGCGATGTGCTGGCTGGACTCATAGGGGGTCTTGCTTCTCGAGGTGCGACTGCATTTCAGGCTGCCGCCTGGGGTGCTTGGATCCATGGGAAAGCCGGCAACATCCTTGCAGAGACAATCGGTGAGGTCGGCTTTCTGGCACGCGAGCTTTTACCGCTCATTCCTGCTCTCATTGAGAAGACCATGCGAACTCAGGGTTCTGGTGAGGATGTCCTACCCTAGCTGCCGTCCATTTTTGCCTGCGTGAGCAATCGATCCGCAGATGCATGAAACATGGATTTCCGTGATTCTCCCGACCGTGGGCGTCGCGTCCCCTATTGCCCCGGATCGAGTACTGGTGCTGCTGGCAAGCGACTTCCTGACTTTGCGAGGGCCCCGATCCGCTGCTGATTGAAATCTGTGGCAGACACAAACGTCTGCACCGCTACAAAAAGCTCCCGTCCATCTTGATAGAGGGGAATGGAGTGAGTTGATCGACACCTGCCGCGATAGCGGACCTTCTGCACCTAGGGATCAGCATTTGATCTCTGAGTGTCTCAGAAGGGTCGCGACTTGCCCTTTCGCGGACCGACCGCACCTAGGACCGAAAAATTGGGCGCTAAATCACGACAAAGGGTCGCAAGCGGCGCGCGCCACGCCGCTAGCAACATTCTATCAGGCTTTTGGACTAATTCCCGGCCTTTCGTGCGAAAGCCAATAGCATCTCCGCGACCGCCGTTCGTGCATCGCGCTCGATCGCAAAACTTGCCGGGTCTAGGCTCTGATCGACCTCGCAGTTCAGGTGGGCCTGAGCGGCCCCTTCCAGGTCAAGCGACAAGCCCTGCAATCTTGCCATGTTGATGACGAACTCCAGCGTTGTCTGCGCCAGCTTGGTCGTGACGAGAGCCTGAAATCTTAGCGCATGAAGTTCTTCTTCCGTCATATCATTCCCTAGTAGTGATAGTAGGAAAAATATCCGTCATCGCCGTTTGTCGGTTCAGGACAGCCGCTTGCCAACTTCCGGCCCAGTGAATAACTATCCTTTCAACTCACGGCCGCGAGATCTGTTCGCCTTTCAGATAAATTTCGTGGAGACACTCTTGTTGGCTGTTTCGTCGGTGCGAGATTGCCGGCGGCCGGTAAGAAGCCCATTTTCGGCATTTGAATATGAAATCCAAGGCTCAACGGCCTGGGCCAGACGTTTCTGAGCTTATGCTGGCCGCTTCAATCTCTTCAAACCTGTAGCGAGCGGCCGCCTCCCGCTTCCAAGCGCATCGCCAAGCGTAGGCAAGTTCATAGATCAGGGTCGCAGACATCATGGCAATTGCAAACTGTAAGACTGCATTATCGATTATGATCGCGTTCAAGAGCAGGCCAATAGCCGTTGCGATGAGTGTCATGCGGAGCAATGGAGAACGCTTTGCGTTCAGCTGTGACGAGGCGGCGCTTCGATCCTCGACTTTGCTGAAGGAGCGCCTGGCTGCCGATTACGGGGGAGCGCAAGAGTTCGACGATGGAACACGGGGGGTGGCGAGGCGCTACCTAGGCTCAGGACTTCTGTGGTTGCCGCCCGTGATGCAAGAGGGTTTTGACCTTCTGAACTGGTGATCGAGTGCGGTCTTCTGTCAGGCCTTGATTACGGCGCTTTCGAAGGCCGCTGGCCGGTATGGTGATCAGCGGATCAGGTCCAAATCTCATTGGCGAGCTTTATCACTCAGAGTCCTGAACTGGTTTTCCTGATC
Organism: Sphingobium sp. UBA5915; assembly: GCF_002431195.1. Taxonomy (NCBI): domain Bacteria; kingdom Pseudomonadati; phylum Pseudomonadota; class Alphaproteobacteria; order Sphingomonadales; family Sphingobiaceae; genus Sphingobium; species Sphingobium sp. UBA5915. The sequence goes on from NZ_DJDV01000088.1 coordinate 11,307, forward strand.
CAGATCTGTTCGATCATTTTGCCCATTCGGGTCGTTGCCTTCTCACACCCCTTTCATCCAACCTGTCTAAGTTTGCCTTATCAGGCAGCCATGACCGGCGTCGGATTCCTGTAATCTTCATTCTTGGTCAGCATGGCCCAGATCTGGCGTGCCATTTTGTTAGCCAATGCGATGGCGACCAGCATGCGCGGCTTGCGGGCCATCATGCGTGCAAGCCATGAGCTTTCCGGGATCGACTTGCGTCCCATCCAATTCAATCGCGACATCGCGCCAATGATCAGCATTTGCCGGATGTCGCTTTGGCCAGCCTTGGTGATCCGCCCAAGCCGTTCCTTGCCGCCTGATGAAAACTGTCGCGGGACCAATCCAAGCCAGGCTGCAAAGTCGCGGCCATTGTTAAAGGTCGCCATTTCAGGCGCAAAGGTCTCCACTGCCGTCGCCACTAGCGGACCGACACCAGGCATGGTTTGCAATCGCTTCGATATCGGCGTGGTGGCTGCGAGTTCCTTGATCTTTGCGGTCTTTGTATCAATCCAACTACTGAGCGCCGCGACCTGATCGAGCATCGCGAGGCACTCCTCGCGCATCAAAGTCGGCAAATCGCTATTGGGCGCCTCCAGGATCGCGCCAATGCGGCGGACGTGCCGAATGCCCTGAGGCACGATGTGCCCGAACTCATACAAGGCTGCCCGCAAGGCGTTCACTGTCTCTGTCCGCTGACGTACAAGGCGCTGGCGTGATCGATACAGGATCGCCGCGCTCTGCTGAGCCACGCTCTTGGGTTCGACAAAGCGCATCTCGGGCCGTTGAGCCGCCACCACAATCGCTTCGGCATCGGCTGCGTCGTTCTTCTGCCGCTTCACAAATGGGCGCACATAGCGTGGCGCGATCAGCCTGACCTCGTGACCAAATCCGCTCAACAAACGGGCCCAGTAATGGGCACTACCGCACGCCTCCATGACGACCACGGCAGCTGAGTGTTGAGCCATGAACACGCTAAAGGCCTGCCGCGACAGCTTGCGTTGAAACAGTATCTCGCCGTTCATCGACGCCCCGTGAATCTGGAAAACAGACTTTGCCAGGTCCACACCAATCATCGTATCGATACTCATGGTTGCCGTCCTCTTCGTGCGTAGCTTGAACCAAAACTATGCTGGCACATCGTGATGCCGTCAGGGAGGGCGGCAACCACCCCATCTCATTGATTGAGCCAGAAGATGACGGCGGCGGCGATACAGATGGCGGACATGAAGGTGTGGGCGCAACGGTCGTATCGGGTGTGGATGCGCCGCCAGTCCTTGAGCTTGCAGAACATGTTTTCGATCTTGTGGCGCTGACGATAGAGCGCAGCGTCGTGCGGGATTGGCACCTTCCGGTTCTTCTTTGAGGGAATACAGGCGGTGATGTTGCGCTCCGCAAGCGCCTTGCGGAACCAGTCGGCGTCATAGCCTCGATCGCCGAGCAAGGCTTTGGCGGGAGGCAAGGCGTCGAGCATCAGGGCAGCGCCCTTGTAGTCGCTCATCTGGCCCTCGCTCAGCAGCATGACCAGCGGCCGGCCCTTGCCGTCGCAGACGGTGTGGAGCTTCGAGTTCAGGCCGCCCTTGGTGCGTCCGATACGTCTGGGAACATCCCCTTTTTGAGCAGGCTTGCCGCCGTCCGGTGTGCTTTCAGGTGGGTTGCATCTATCATCAACTGGTCGGGCTTGCCGCCCTTCGCCGCGAGGGCCGCGAAGATCTTGTTGAACACGCCGAGCCGGCTCCACCGGATGAAGCGGTTGTAGATCGTCTTCGGCGGGCCATAATCGGCAGGCGCATCGCGCCACCGCAGGCCGTTCCTGATCACGAAGATGATCCCGCTGATGATCCGACGGTCGTCCACCCGTGGCACCCCGTGCGATAGCGGAAAATATGGCTCGATCCGGCGCATCTGCGCTTCCGACAACCAGAGCAGGTCACTCATCACGACGTCTCCTCACGCCGTCATTGAATCAACCCTTCGCTATCACCGCAAGCGATTTAATAGGTCCTGAGCCTAGATTGGTGAAGCTTCGCGCCGCAAAAGCTTCTCTCTATATATATCTTGATGGCGCCCTACGCGCGCGTCATTCTCCACGGATGGACAGCGATACACTCCAGGTCGATTGGGCTGCCGGTGAAGTGGCCGATGGCGAGATGCGGATCCCGGCGACGTTCGAGGGCCTCTCAGGGATGCTCATTTTGTCTGAAGGCGAAATGCTAGCGGCAACCAAAGCTGCGGATGATGAAGTGCTGATAGCTTTCGGCGGGATGATCGGATGGATCGCCGATGCGGCCCAGAAGGCCTTCGCGCGGGGCGCCCTGGTCCAAGTCGATGGAAGTTTTCTGATGCTGATCGCCGCTGAAGACTTCAGTCTCACGCGACCAACGATCAACTAAAATGGCCCCGCCATTTCGGACGGGGCCAGTGAACGATCGATCGTGAAGACAAACCGTCGGGTCGCGCGAATCGGATAGCACATTTTGCAGCGCAGCGAATAACCCCAACGGGGTATGTCTCAGATCAGGATTGTGTCGCTGATCGCTTCCATCCCCATGCGGAAAATCGTTCGCGTTCCGGAGTATTTCTGGACGATGGAAATCGGGGAAGAAGCGCGCGCCATCTTCCCAACTGATCGTCTGCTCGACGGCGCAGGTACATGCTCTTCAACATGCGTCTAGCGACATGGTGAAGGACCGCACAAGGCGAAGGATCATGTTGGGATAGAGGGGGAGGGGACGCTCCACGCCAATGTCAGCGCTATCGTCTGCTGGGGGGGGCGATTAGCAGCGGGATGCCAACGTAATCGACGACATAGGACAAATGATCCAACGGTTCGGGCGGACTGTCGAAGCGGTCCATGATTTCATGTCGGAGGGCAGGCGAAGGTGGTTCGTCGTTATCGCATATGAGGTATTTCGCGGACGACTTGACCCCAAATACGCCCGCTGATTTTGACCGCGCACGGGACGCGCTTGGTAATAGTGGGGTGCGGCGCGCTATCTCCCGGATCGGCACATGATCGCCAAAATGTCGGCGCCGGATAACGCTCACTAGCCATGTCCATCACTCCATATATCTTCGCTTGTCAAAGCCAGGGACGAGTTGAGCATGGGTCAATTCTCAATGGAAATTTACGCCCTACCCGGGTCAATTCTCAGTGGAAACGAACACAGCTGCGGATTTCGTCAGCATCGAGGATGTGGGAAGGGCCGCGCCACCTGGCGCACCTCGCGCGGGGATCGTTGCCCGAATGGGACAGGACACTGAAGGTGGCTTGGTCGAAGCGTAGTGGAGATGGAGCCGTGTCCGTCAGGACCGCGCCAATTCGATGCTTCAGGAGAAGTTCTGTGCGGAAATTGGAGGTCCATCCTCGGCTTTTGAACCCGATTGGATGGCTTGCGCCAGGCTATGTTGAGGAAAGTCCCGTATTGAAGTTCATGATAAAATCCGTCTAGCCGCCAACCATCCCAACCGGCACTCGGCACGTGTCGCTCGAACGCGCCCTGCACGGGTCAGCCGATCTTCCCATGTCAGCACCACGGATTGGTAGATACTGGTCGTCGGCGTGCTACATCCGAAGCTCTGTTCTGTCTCGCAGGCGAAATAAAACGCCGCCGGAGCAAACTAAAACACGGGGCCAAGGTTCAGGGAGTTGCCAGCCAAAGGGGGGAAGGGTGGCACACTCAACCGAGAGGCCGAGCGTGGATATTCAAGCTGACGGTGGTGACTGATCAGGTTCCTCTCAGAAATCAGGTCGTCGGTTTTTCGCCGGCCCCTTCGTTCAGTGCGTTGGCGATCATAGCCGCAAGCGTCTCTTCAGCGCTGCGGCGGGCATTCGCATCCTTGCCGCCAAGATCATTGCGCAGCCATTGGGGCGCGCGCTCGACCGTCCGTTCGATGATCGCTTTCATATGGTCGTCCATGGTCATCGCCTATGAGCGTCAATGCGTATTGGCGCAATAGCGGGCGGTCACACGGCATCTCTCCAATTATCTGTGGATAACTCGCAGCGCCTCTTGCACGTTGCGTTCTTGATATGTTCTAGGCGTCGATCATGGAATCAGATGAGCCAGATCGCCCTTTAGCCGATGACCTTCACGTGCCCGAGGGCCGTGAGCGGCTGGGGCGCGCGCATCAGCTTCGCGTCGATATTTCCATCGCACTTTCGATGGCACCACTTTGGCTGCGCCGGGCTCTGTCCGATCGCAATTTTGCCCGTTCCCGCGGCGCGCGCCTCGATATCGTCGAGCGAATTGCCGCAGCCATCGAGCGGAGATTTACCGTTCAGTGGCGCGGCTCAGATGATGAAGGCCAAAATGCCCGTCCAGTTGAGGACGGCGGGCCGCTTTTTGGCGGACCAGATTTTTGTGACGCGCATCAGGCACATGCGCCACTGAAATCTCGATCAATTGACTCCGTGACAGTATCAGAGGAACATATAGAGAACACGTGAGTCTCATCCATCATGCCGACTGTCCCGCGCCCGGAAAGGCTGCAAGCCCTTATTGCCGAAATCCAGGCTATAGCGCCGGTTTCGCGGGCCGATGTGCCGTGCCTGCCCTTCGGTATTGCCGCCGTCGATGACCGCCTGGCAGCAGGCGGGCTGGTGCGCGCCGCGCTGCACGAGATTGCCGGCGACACCGGCGCGCTGGGCGATGACGCCGCCGCCACCCTCTTCACTGCGGGCATCGCGGCCAGAGCGTCGGAAGGCGATATTCTCTGGATCATGTCCCAGCCCGACCTGTTCGCGCCCGGCCTTGCCTGCGCCGGTGTACCGGCGACCCGGCTGATCCAGGTCGAAGCCGGCAAGGACGACCACGCTCTTGCCGTAATGGAAGAGGCGCTGCGCCATGGCGCACTGGCAGCCGTGGTATGCGAGGTTACCCGCATCGGCATGACCGCCACGCGTCGCCTGCAACTGGCGGCTGAGGAGGGAAACACCACGGCCCTGCTGCTGCGGCGCTGGCGACGGTCCGCGCAAGATCCGCTGGGCCAACCTTCCTCTGCGCTGACGCGCTGGCGCATCGGCTGTGCGCCGTCCGATCCCTTGCCGGTATCTGGCGTCGGTCGCTCGCGCTGGCAGGTGTCACTGGTGCGCCAGCGCGGCGGGGATCCTGATAACTGGCTACTGGAGGGCTGCGATGCGACGGGTCGCCTCGCTGTTCCTGCCGAGCCTCGCCGTCGATCGGCTGCGCCGAAACGAGGCGAGGACCGGCAGGCCGCCTGAACGGATATCTGCGCTCCAACTGCCCGTCCTTCCGCTCGAAGAGGAAGACGGCTCGTCCTGCTCCTGCCCACGTGGCGGCGGGTGGCGTCCTGGCGCGCGCTGGGCGCAGACTGCCGGGGCGGGCGCCGCGATGGGCACGCGCGAGGAACAAATCGATAGCCTGCCTGCGCATCAACGTCCCTCGCCGCGTGAACTCGGTCGCCGCTCGGAGGCGGCCGACAATCCGTTCAAATCGGGCAAGCAAGCGGCAGCGCCAAATCTGAAGCCCCTTGGACATGCGCAGCCAGACGCATCGCCGCTGGTCACCAGCATCCTTCACAAGCAGCGCATGGTGATCGCCGCACTCGACGCGCAAGCTGCAAGCCTTGGTCTCTTTTCCGGCATGCCGCTCACCCAGGCTAAAGCCATGGTGCCCGGCCTCGATACGCGCGACGCTGACCCGGTGGGAGATGTGCGGGAGCTGGAACGGCTCGCGCTGTTCGCCGTGCGGCGCTGGACGCCGACCGCACAGGTCAACGCGCCTGACGGGCTGCTCATGGACCTGACCGGCGTTGCCCATCTCTTCGGAGGCGAGCAGGCGATGGCGCGGCGGATCATCGGCTTTTGCCGTCGGATCGGGTTGGACGCGCGCATCGCTATAGCGGGCACGGCGGGCGCTGCCCATGCGCTCGCCCGCTATGGCAAAGAGCGCATTGCGATCTGCGACGTGCATGGGGAACTGGAAGCGATCAGCAGCTTGCCGGTAGCGGCACTGCGGCTCGATGACCGCCAGCGCAGCGCCGCCCAGCGCCTCGGGATCGAGCGCATCGCCGATCTCATCGCCATGCCGCGCGCGCCGCTCGGCCGCCGTTTTGGGGCCAGTCTGCTTCACCGGCTCGACCAGGCAATCGGGCGGGTTGGCGAGCCGCTCGTCGGCATTGTCCCATTCGAACTGCCGCAGGTGCTGCGGATCTTTGCCGAACCCATTGGCTCGGCTGAGACGATCGCGCGGGTCATGGCCGACCTTGCCGATGATCTGGCGCGGACATTGCGCGAACTGGGGCTTGGCGTGCGGCTTCTGCGTCTTGTTTGCGAGCGGGTGGACAAGGAAGAACAGATCGTCACGGTCGGGACCGCGCGCGGCACGCGCGACATCGGCCATATGCTGCGGCTGCTCGCGATGAAGATCGAGACCATCGATCCAGGCTTCGGCATCGAACGCATGCGGCTGCTCGCGTTGCGCAGCGAATCCCTGGCGCCCACGGCGATCGACGCCGATCTGGGGACGGGCGAAGCGGCGGATATCGCACTCCTCGTCGATCAGATCGTTGCTCGGCTGGGGCAGGGGGCCATTTACCGTCCGACCATGCGCGAGAGTGATGTACCCGAGCGCGGCGTTGGGCGCATCGCGCCACTGGCTGACGCTATGCCCTGGCCGACCTTATGGCCACGGCCCGCCCGCATTCTGCGGCGGCCAGAGCGGATCGACCATGTCATGGCCGAGCTTCCCGACCAGCCGCCACGCCGCTTCGTCTGGCGCGGGGTCGCCCATGTCGTGGTGCGGGCAGATGGACCGGAGCGTATTCGTGGAGAATGGTGGCGTCGGCGCGGCGAGAGCTATGCCGTGCGCGATTATTTCCGGGTGGAGAATGAGCGGGGCGAGCGTTTCTGGGTGTTCCGGCGCGGCGATGGCGAAAATCTGCGGTCGGGCGATCTCTCCTGGCACATCCATGGTGTGTTCGGATGATGAGCGAGGATTATGTCGAACTTCAGGTCACCACGCATTTCTCCTTCCTGCGTGGCGTGTCCTCCCCTGACGAACTGTTCGCTCAGGCCGCCTGGCTCAAGATACCGGCACTGGGCGTCGTCGATCGCAATTCGGTAGCCGGGATCGTGCGCGCCTGGCAAGCGGCCAAGGAAACCGGCGTCCGTCTGATCCCCGGCTGTCGGCTGGATCTTGCCTGTGGCACCAGCCTGCTGGTCTATCCAACCGACAAGGCCGCCTGGTCGCGGCTGACCCGCCTGCTGTCCGTTGGCAAGGCGCGAGCAGGGAAGGGGGCCTGCGAGCTGCATTGGGAGGATGTCGAACAATGGCACGAGGGGTTGATCGCCATCCTTGTTCCCGATCTGCCCGACGACGCCAATGCACGAGCGCTCTGCCGTTTAAACCTTACATTTGGCGATCGCGCCTATCTTGGGCTGTCGCTGCGCCGAAGGCCGGACGATGCGATCCGGATTCATGGTCTCAATGCGCAGGCGCGATCGCATCATGTGCGATCGGTGGTGCTGGGTGACATCCTCTATCACAGCAATGATCGCGAGCTGTTGCAGGATGTTGTGACCGCGATCCGTCACCATTGCACCGTCGATGCGCTGGGGTTCAAGCGCGAGCGCTATGCCGATCGGCAGCTCAAGTCCGGCGCGGAAATGGCCCGGCGCTTTGCCGCCTATCCCGATGCGCTGGCAGCAACGGCCGACATCGCGCATGCCTGCACCTTCGACCTCGATCAGCTTCGCTATCAATATCCGCAGGAAGCAAGTCCGGGCGAAACGCCGCAGCAATTGCTGGAGCGGCTGACGGGGGCGGCATCGGCCCGCATGTTTCCCGATGGCGTGCCCAAAGCCTATGCCGATCAGCTTGCCCATGAGCTCGGGCTGATCGAAAAGTTGAGCTATGCCCCCTATTTTCTGACCGTGAACAGCATCGTCGCTGAAGCGCGAAGGCGGGGCATTCTCTGCCAGGGGCGGGGATCGGCGGCGAACAGCTGCGTCTGCTTCGTGCTGGGCATCACCTCGATCGATCCCATCAAGCATGAATTGCTTTTCGAACGGTTCGTGTCGGGCGAGCGCAAGGAACCGCCCGACATCGACGTCGATTTCGAACATGAGCGGCGGGAGGAGATCATCCAGTGGATCTATGAGACCTATGGCCGCACCCGCGCCGCTCTGACGGCGGTGGTAACGCGCTATCGCGCCCGCGGCGCGGTGCGCGAGGTCGGCAAGGCGCTGGGTTTGCCCGAGGACATGACCGGGGCGCTCGCGGGGCTCGTGTGGGGATGGTCGCTCGAAGGCGTGCGCGACGATCAGGCAAGCGAACTCAATCTCGACACCAGCGATCCGCGTCTTGCCCTGACGCTGGAGCTGTCGCGTGAACTGATCGGCACACCGCGCCACCTCTCGCAGCATCCTGGCGGCTTTGTCCTGACCTCGGACCGGCTGGATGAGCTAGTGCCGATCGAACCTGCAGCCATGGAGGACCGGCAGGTCATCGAGTGGGATAAAGATGACATCGATGCGCTGAAGTTCATGAAGGTCGATATTTTGGGTCTGGGCATGCTGGGCTGTATGCGCCGGGCCTTTGCGCTGCTGGCGGAGCATCGCGGCGTCGCCATGACCATGGCGTCGCCAACACTCCAGCGAGATGATCCGGCCGTTTATGCCATGATCCAGCGCGCGGACACGCTCGGAGTCTTCCAGATCGAGAGCCGTGCGCAGATGTCAATGCTGCCGCGGATCAAGCCGGAGAAATTCTACGATCTTGTGATCGAGGTGGCGATCGTTCGGCCCGGGCCGATCCAGGGCGACATGGTGCACCCCTATCTGCGGCGGCGCGAGGGCAAGGAGAAGCCGGAATATCCGCGCGAGGAGTTGCGCGCCGTGCTGCAGAAGACGCTGGGTGTGCCGCTGTTCCAGGAGCAGGCGATGAAGGTGGCCATTGTCGGTGCCGGGTTCACGGCCGCTGAGGCCGACCAGCTGCGCCGCGCTATGGCGACGTTCAAGTTTACCGGCGGCGTCAGCCATTTTTACGACAAGCTGGTCGAGGGCATGGTGGGGCGCGGCTATCCGCGCGACTTTGCCGAGCGCACCTTCAAGCAGATTGAGGGCTTCGGGTCCTATGGCTTTCCCGAAAGCCATGCGGCGAGCTTTGCCAAGATCGCCTATGCGTCGAGCTGGATGAAGTGCCACCATCCCGATATCTTCTGCGCGGCTCTGTTGAACGCGCAGCCCATGGGCTTTTACGCGCCTGCGCAGATCGTGCGGGACGCCCGTGCCCATGGCGTGGAGGTGCGGCCGCCCTGCATCAACCGCAGCCGTTGGGATTGCACGCTGGAGCCAACACGCGGGCGATACCTCGCCGTCCGGCTGGGGCTGCGTATGGCACGTGGGCTTTCCAACCTGCACGGCGCCATGATCGTGTCGGCGCGAGGGGACGCGCCCTTCGATAGCGTCGAAGGCGTTTGGCGACGGGCAGGGGTGCCGCCGGCCGCCATCGAGCGGCTGGCGGATGCGGATGCATTCCACGCCCTTGCCCATGATCGAAGGCAGGCGCTTTGGCGCGTGAAGGGGCTGGGCGACAAACCCCTGCCACTCTTTGCGGCTGCCGACGCGCGGGAAGGGCGGTTCGGTCCGGAAGGGGACGAGCCCATGGTGACGCTGGAGCCGCTCAGCGAGGGAAGGGAGGTGGTCGAAGATTATCGGACCATTCAGCTTTCGCTTCGGGCGCATCCGCTTGCGTTTCTGCGCGAGGATTTGCGACGGCGCGGGGTCAAGTCTGCAGCCGAACTCGATCAGGTGAAGGACGGGCAGCATGTCGAGGTGGCGGGGGTCATCCTTGTGCGGCAGAAGCCGGGGTCGGCTAAAGGTGTTCTGTTCATCACGATCGAAGATGAAACCGGGATCGCGAATGGCATATTGTGGCCGGACCGGTTTGAGGCGCAGCGGCGGACGGTCTTGGCATCAGCAATGGTCGGGTTGCGTGGGCGGTTGCAGCGCGAGGGGATTGTCACGCACATCATCATAGATCGCGTGATCGACTATACCCCTCTTCTCAGATCGATCGGTGAAGCCAAGCTGTCTGCCGCCACTTGCGCCGCCAGCGATGGTGAAGCAGACTTGTCGAAGCGGGCAGCGAGAGATGATGCACCTTGTTTGCGGCTTCAATCGCGCAATTTTCACTGAACAGATCATTGCGTGGAGGGCTTGCGGCTGCCTCTTGGAATTCGGTGGATCTGGCCGAAGTGGACTCTCAAGCCAGATGCCAACGGGCGGGCGCGACCGTCACCTGCACATAATCAGTTGGCGTTTCTGGTGCGCTTGTCCGCGCTGACAAGCGCGGGAATGTCGGCGCGCATTCCCGTGTTGGTTTGGTAAATCTCGGCGAGCCGGTCCAGAAGCGACTCGACGACCCCTTGCCCCTTCTCGGTCAGGCTAACCTTAATTCCGCGTCGGTCCCGATCGGTCGCGTTGCAAAGGACCAGACCGATCTTCTCCATTTCGTACACCTTGCGACATGCTGTGGGGAACGGGACATTTGCGAAACTGCAGAGCGACCAGAGATAGACGACCCTCTCCTCCCTCTCGGCAATATAGAGTTCCAGAAGCATGTCCCAGACGGGACTGGCGCAATAGCGATAGCCCAGCGTGTCACCAAGAGCTTTACGCATCGTCACCAGCTTGCGACAGGCATCCATGCGAGCAACGACTTGATACGGCATTGTCTTTCTCCCTTTGCTAAGGGCGCTGCGCGTGCTCGGCCGGGCCGATCGCTGCGGCGCCTGCCTACAAAAATCCTTTTCTACGAAAGCTCAGGCTGCCCTCCCGGGCGATAAGAATATGATCGTGCACCGCGACACCCAGCGCTGTGGCGGCCTCGACGAGCTTGCGGGTCATGATCCTGTCACTCCGGGAGGCTACAAGACGACCAGATGGATGATTATGCGCAACGATGATGGCGGTCGCGCCGAGCTCAAGACAGCGCTTGAGCACTTCGCGCGGGTAAATATGGACAGCGGAAACGGAGCCGATGCTGGCTACCTCGTCGCATAGAAGCTCATTGCCTGCGTTGAGATAGAGTACCCGAAGCTGCTCTTGCGGGGCAAACGCCATCGCGCCTCTCAGATAATCAAGGACGGCGGGCTCATCGGCCAGCACGGCTCCACGTGGAAGGCGATCTCGCAGGACGTGGTGGATAGCCGTTCGAACCGATGAAAACAGCCCCTCCAGATCATCGCCACCAACAGCTTTGACGCGCTCCCCCTCCGTAGCGTTGAGGGCCTCGGGAAAGGACCCAAATCGTTCGAGAAGCCGGTCAGACAATTCTCTCGCGCGATCGGGCGCTCCCAGACCGATCAGGTCTTCCAGGATTTGTCGACACCCAGCCGGGCCAGCCGTTGCTGGTGTCGCCAGGTCGCGGCAATCAGAATGATCTGGGCAATCCAGCTCCAGAGCGCCACGGCATCCATATAGGCTTTTGGCACCACAGCCGGCACAGCCACGCGCATGATGTGGATCGAAAGTTCGGCTACCAGCATTCCCGAAACCCAAAGCGGCCAAAATCGCGTGCTTTTGAAAGAAAGCCATAAGAAAATACCCAGCATGGCCGTGTCGACAAAGAGCATGCCGTGCTCGACACCCTGGAACCGGAAGGCAATGGGATGGGCGAGCGCAATGCTGGCGATGACGCCGCTCACAAAGGTTGCCGCCCCGATCTGCTCGGGCCGGCCACCCTTTGCGAACCCATAAATCGAGCTCACGACCAAAAGTCCGACGAACATCATTTGTCTGGTCATATCGACTTCGAAACGGAAGTGTCGTTCCCAGTCAAGCGCTTGACGATCGTCGCTCAGGCGGCGCGGAGATGGTTCGGTACCGCCGGCTGCTGGCTTTGGCCAGTTGCGACCTTGAAGACATCGCCATAGGCCTGCTCGCCAAGACCGATGTCGTCACTCACGCGCTTGAGCTGGTCATGGGTCGCGACGAGCTCTGCCCGCGTCTTGGCAACCAGCATGATGGCCGAGGCGGAGGACTGGAATGCGTCCTGCCCGATCGCTGCGTCCAGGCGCCCTTCGAGACGGGCGAGGGGAAGGGCGGCATTGAGTTCGGCGATGCGAGCCGCCGCAAGGTCGATAGCTTCCTCCGCAGCGTGCATCCGCTGCGCGATCGAATGGGCGATAATCTGACGTTGTCTGGGCATGATGTCTCCTCCCGCATTCCACAGGAATGCATGGTTCATGAAATTGATTGTCGGATGGTGCCTTACGGGTGGGCGAAACTGTCCATGACCGTAAGAAGCGATATGGCCGAGCCGGCAAGCAGGAGCCCCAAGGCGCCCAATGCCGCTACGGTAACGATGGCTTTTGATTGGTTCAGGTCATTACTCGGTCTCCTGCCTGAGCGGAGCGGGACCCAGTCGACGAGGGAGGTTGTGAGGCGTTCGAGCGAATAGCTTCCCTGTTCCTCAACAAGCTGCCCATCATCATCCGGATGCCCATCCGCTTCGTGATCAGCAGGGATAGTTGCCGCTCTCTCGACCTTGGAGGAAATTACCAGCGATTCGGGGGGTGGTAAAAAATAGGTATCGACAAATTGAATTTCGCGGCCGGTTTCGAAGGCCAGCACGATCTGCGCTGCATCAGCGCGACTCATCCCATTCAGCGCAACCCGAGCTTTATCAACATGTTTGTCGACCGTGCCGGGCATGATGCCTAGCTTGGGTCCGATTCGCTTGGAAATCATCCCTCGCGCAACAAGCGCTAGACATTCACGCTGACGATCGCTCAGCGACTCGACGGCGGCGCGATATTTCTCCAGCTCGGGAGGCAAAATGTTGCTTGTCACGGTGCGACCCGACCCTTGCATGCGTCGGCGACCATAGCCGGGAGAGCCAGGCGAGGTGGCCGATCCGTTTCGATAAGCTATGAGTGTCATCAAACTGACACGCAAAAGCAACGCTCTTATATCGAATGGCATAGAGCCATTGGCGTACCGTCTGGGAACGAACAGGAGAAAAGGAAGAGGGGAGAGGTCGGCTTCTTTTAACCTCAGGATTTCCCCCATGTGCAGCCCTTTGGCCGCTGGTCTGTCGAGTTGTCTCGAAACCATCCTCTCGCAGGAGCACTGGCTCGGGCGAAAGCATGTTGTAAGTTTAAAGCGATCACGCCCCTGCGGTTGGCGCATTCCTCGGCATCGCAATCCCGCTGATGCGAGCATTATGGCATCTGACTCGCGGAGTTTGCCATGAGCGCTGACATGGCTGCAGCCGGAGAGCACATTGTCCGGCGACTCGGGGGCGTCTGGTCCAACGGGTGGGGCATGTGCCAATGCCCGGCTCACGAGGATCGCACGCCGAGCCTGTCCGTACGGTGCGGTCGGACCGGCCTCCTGTTCAAATGTTTTGCCGGCTGCACAATTACCGAAATTCTGGCCGCACTCAGGCGCGAAAAGCTCGATGTGCCAGGTGGGGAGAGCCGAAAGTTCGAGCGCCTCCAGCCTGCCACCGACATGCGGCGATATGCCGCTCGTCTCTGGCGCGAAGGACGACCTGTCAGCGGCACTCCGGCGGAGCGCTATCTGCGCAAGCGGTCAATTCCGGCGATCCATGATCTCATGCGCTACCACCCGGCCACACCCTTAGGTCGAGGTCGAGCGGTTCGACGGTTGCCCGCATTGCTTGTCGCTGTCGGGCAACCGCGCCGACTGGCAGCTGTCCAACGGATATTTCTGCAGCCCAATGGTCGGCCGGCTTTGCTCAGCCGGACAAAGCGCGCGCTCGGTCCGCTATATCGAGATGCCGTGCAGTTGTTCGAACCGATGGATACGCTGGGTCTGGCAGAAGGCGTGGAAAATGCCCTATCCGCGTCCTTGCTTCTCTCCATCCCGGTTTGGGCGAGCCTTGGCGCCGAGCGATTCGATCGGATCGAGATACCGTGCCGCATCAAGCGCCTGATCCTCCTCGCCGATAACGACGATGCGGGCAGGCGGGCCGTAACCAAAGCTTTGCAGAGCTACGCACTTCCGGAACGCGAGATCATTGTCCTTTGGCCGGCAGCGCCATTCAACGACTGGAACGACATGCTGCGGGCAGGAGGGAAAGTGAGGTTGGGATGGGAGCGGAATGCGGCCTGATGGTCAGGGCGCCCGCGAACAGGAGAAAGCTCATGTCCCAGGCACTGCCCGACATTCAGGTTCCCGCTTCCAAGCTCTCGATCGCTCCTTCCAATGTCCGCAAGCGGACTGACCCCGTGGCCGATAGCGAACTCAAGGCCAGCATCCTCGCACGCGGCATCATCCAGAACCTCATTGGCCTGCCGGTGGCGCGCAAGAAGGGCGAATATCAGATCACCGCCGGCGGTCGCCGTCTCACGCAGCTCAAGGCACTGATCGATGAGGGCAAGCTGCCGGCCGATTACCCGGTGACGGTGAAGCTGCTGAGCAATCGGAACGATGCGGCAGAAATCAGCCTTGTTGAAAATTTCAATCGGCTCAACATGTCGCCGGCAGAGGAATGCCGCGCGTTCCAGACGATCATGGAGACCGAGAAGAAGAGCCCGGCCGACGTTGCCATACGTTTTGGGCTCACCGAGCGTTTCGTGCTGGGGCGTCTGCGACTTGCTGGCCTTGCGGATCCCGTCTTTGACGCCCTCGCTGATGGGACCATTACGCTCGATGTGGCGAAGGCCTATGGCAGCATCACCGACACAGCCCGCCAGGCAGCCGTCTTCGAAGAACTTGCCGACGGCTACTACGCCACGAACTGCGCGGAAATCCGGCGCCGCCTGATCTCCGGCTTCTATCGCGGCAATGATCCCAAGGCCCTGCTCGTCGGGCGCGACGCCTACCTCGCCGCCGGTGGCAGGATCGACGGTGATCTCTTCTCCGACAATGCGAGCGAAAACTGGATCGACAGCGACATAGTCGAAACGCTGGCGCAGGAACGCCTGGAGGCAGCGGCCGCGGCGCTGAGATCAACCGAGGGCTTTGGCGAACTGCGCGTCGTCTGCCACAGCCGTGTCCCGTACATGGAAACCATCGGCCTGGATCCAATCGAGGGTGAACCGGCGGAGCTAACTCCCGAGGAGGAAGAGCGGCAGCGCGCGATCGAGGTCGAGCTGGAGACAATTGCCGAGAATGCCGATGAAGATGGCTATTCCGACGAAGAGATCGAACGGATCGAGGGGCTGGAATCGGAATATCAGGGCCTGACTGAGCGCCCGCCGGTCCTCGGTGCCGACCAGAAGGCTACGTCGCTGGCCTATCTCGTGATCGGCGATGACGGCACCCCCCGGCTTCACGAACAAATCTACGCGATCCCGCAGCCTGAACCGGAGGTCGACGAGGATGCCGATACCCAATCCCAGGAGGAGGATGAGAGCGCCGATGAGCCGGTCGATGAGGCTTCCGGACGGTCGCCGATAAGCCAGAAGCTGGCAGAAGAATTGGCTCTCATGAAGACGGAAATCCTCCGGGTCCATGTCGCGAGCGATCCCCATTTTGCTCTCGACCTCGGCGCTTTCATCATGGCCGACGCGGCGGTTGCCTATCGCTACGACATGCCGAGCGATCTGCGCGCCACCGTGCCCAGTACCCGCGTCGGCAATTTCGAGAGCGACACGCCCGCCGCGGAAAGTTGGGATGAATTGCAGGCGGGCCTCGACCGCAGCTGGATCGATGCAGGCGGGATATGCGAACGGTACGACGCTTTCTGTGCGCTCGCCGATACGGCGCGGGCGGCCTGGCTTGGCTGGGCGGTTGCCAGAACCCTCCATGCGGTGCCCGCAGGTGACCGTTCGGCCATGCTCATCGACCACCTCGGGACCAAGCTCGACATCGATGTTGCGCAATGGTGGCGTCCGACCGCGCGACGCTATTTCGATCGGGTAGCCAAGCCAACGATCCTGGACCATTTCCACGAGGTTGGCGGGGCCGAACTGCGCAGCCGGTACAGCGGCTTGAAGAAGCATGATCTCGCGCTTTCTGCCGAAAAGCTCTTTGGCGGCCAAATCATCGTCGAGGCCGATATCAAGGATCGGGCGATGCAATGGCTACCGGACGCGATGCGCTTTGGTCCGCTTGAGGATCTCGCTCCCCCGGAAAGCGAGCCGCAGTCCCCCAACGGCGAGCCTGCGTCCGCTGATCAGCAGAGCGACTTGCCCGAAGCGGCCTGAACGATCGTGGGCGGGGCCGCATGCGAGCCTCGCCCAAATTTTCCGAACATCGAAGTCGGGCAGGCCCTGCCGTCCGACAATCTCGCCTGGAGCCGTTCGGCTACGGGCATCAGGAGCTTGCCATGACCTCAGATCATTTCGCCGCCGTTACCGCTGGCACCGGGCCGCACGATCAAAAAATCTGGACTCTCACTTCGGTCGCGAAGGACCTCTGCGAACTCATAGCGAGCGGTCAGCCGATCAGCCGGCACCGTCTCACCCGTCTGATGACCGCCTATTTCGGTGCTGGCGACGCGACGGGCGTCTGGTCGCTGCGCGAGGCGTTCGACGCGCTGGAGACAGCTCAGGCCTTGGCGCTCATGCGAGATCCGCTGAACGAGGCGTCGCCCGAAGCTGTCCTTGCTGACCTGCTGGCGCGATCCGAGCGGCTGCCAACCCAGTCGGTCCGATCGGAGCGCCAGGTCGACATGCAGCAATTTTCAACGCCGTTGCCACTGGCCTATCTCGTAGCACGCGCTGCCGTCATCGGGGCCGACGATCTGATCCTTGAACCCTCTGCTGGTACCGGGCTGCTGGCCATTTTTGCGCGACTGGCGGGCGCGGGCCTTTTCTTGAACGAACGCGATCCCGTGCGAGCCGGCCTTCTTGGGCAGGCCCTAGGTGCCGAAGTCAGCTGCTACGATGCCGAGTTCATCGACGACTTTTTACCTACAGCCGTGCGGCCCAATGTCGTGCTTATCAACCCACCTTTCGCCCGCAGCGAACAGCGGGGACGCGACGCGCATGCCGGTGCCCGGCATCTTCGCTCCGCCCTCGCGCGTCTGACGCCCGGCGGCCGATGCGTTGCGATCATGTCGCCGGCATTTGCCCATGATGGAAGCGGGGAGAAAGGCTACCGGGCTGTCGCTGACCTTGTCCCGCCGCGCGTGGAAATCACGATCCAGGGCAGGCCGTTTGCAAAGCATGGCACCAGCGTGTCGGTCCGTCTGATGATCTACGACAAGGGCTGGACCGGCGCGCAAGAACGGATTTGCGTGCCAGACATAAGAGCGGCCCTGCCGCATATTCTTTCGATGCCGCCAAGGCTGGGATCGCTCGATAGCGCGCAGCGTGAGCCGGCAGGAACGACTAAAGCACGGATCCCGGTGCGAATGCCTGTCAGAACCCATGCGCCGCTGATAGCGCTGCCTTCAACCACAATTGGACGCAAGCTCAGGCCGCGCGCTACCGCCGCGTTGGATACGACGGTAGAACCGCTCGCTTACGCTGTTCGCGAAACGCCGCGGTCCGCCGACGAGCAGATCGGCATCTATGTGCCCTGGCGTCTCTCGCGGA
The DNA here is from genome assembly GCF_002431195.1 of Sphingobium sp. UBA5915. Taxonomy (NCBI): domain Bacteria; kingdom Pseudomonadati; phylum Pseudomonadota; class Alphaproteobacteria; order Sphingomonadales; family Sphingobiaceae; genus Sphingobium; species Sphingobium sp. UBA5915. The sequence goes on from NZ_DJDV01000088.1 coordinate 28,809, forward strand.
TGGATATTCCGGGCGGAAAGCCGCATCCCGACCAGCTCGTCGAGTCGATCGCAATGTCCTCGATCCTTCCTCCCGCGCCGACCTATGTCCCGATGCTGCCCCGCTGCGCCGTCACCGCGATGTCGGACGCGCAGCTCGAAACCCTTGTCTACGCGGGACAGGCGTTCGAGCGCGATCTGCCCGGTCTCCACGCGCCCAATGAAGCTGGCACGATGCTTATGCCTGACAGTGCGGGGCGCGCCTATCGCATGGGCTTTTTCATCGGCGACGGCACTGGCGTCGGCAAAGGTCAGCAGGTCGCAGCCTGTATCCTGGACCAGTGGAGCCGCGGTCGCCGCAAGGCGATATGGATATCCAAGAGCTCGGCACTGATCGAGGATGCGCGCCGTGACTGGGCGGCGCTGGGCGGCCTGCCGATCGACATCCAGCCGCTGGACGCCATTCCATTCGGGGCGCCGATCTCGATGGAAAGCGGCATCATCTTTCTGACCTATGCGACGCTGCGGTCCCAGCGCCATGACACGGCCTCGCGCCTTTCGCAGCTGCTGGCTTGGCTCGAAGATGATTTCGAAGGCGTCATCTGCTTTGATGAAGCGCACGAAATGGCCAACGCCGCAGGCACCGAAACCAAGTTCGGCACCCAGAAGGGGTCGGAGCAGGGTCTGGCCGGCGTTCGCCTTCAGAACCTGCGCCCACGCGCCCGCGTCCTCTACATTTCGGCGACCGGCGCCACCGACCCCGCCAATCTTTGCTACGCGATCCGCCTGGGCCTTTGGGGGGCGGGCACGTCGTTCGATGATCGAGCCGCTTTCATGGGCGGCATCGAGAAGGGCGGGATCGCCGCGATGGAAATCGTCGCGCGCGATTTGAAAGCCCTTGGGCTCTACACGGCGCGCGCGCTGACATTCCGCGGCGTTGAATATGATCCCCTCGTTCATCCGCTGACCCCGGCCCAGATCGAGACTTACAACGCTTATGCCGATGGTTGGGCCGTCATCCACCGCAATCTCGATGAAGTGCTCGCGCTCACCAACATCGTCGACCGGATGGAGGACAAGGCGCTCAATGCCCAGGCCAAGGGCTCTGCGCTCTCGCGGTTTGAGAGCGCCAAGCAACGCTTCTTCGCGCAATTGCTGATCGCAATGAAAGTGCCCAGCCTGATCGATGCCGTGACCCGAGAGCTTGATGCAGGCAATCATGCGATTATCCAGCTTGTGACGACGGCCGAAGCCATGCTGGGGCGACGGCTCGCAAGTCTGTCTGCCGAGGAGCGCGCCAACCTCGATATCGAACTATCGCCTCGGGAGGCGATGATCGATTACCTCAAGACGGCCTTCCCAGTCCGCATGATGAAGATCATCACGGGGAGCGACGATGCAGAGCGCTCCGAACTGATGGTCGATGAGGCTGGCAACCCTGTCTTCTGCCAGGCGGCCCTCGCCATGCGTGACGAGATGATCGAGGCGCTTTGCGCCTTGCCGCCAATTGGCTCGGCGCTCGATGAAATCATCCGACATTTCGGCACCGAAGCCGTGGCGGAAGTGACCGGACGGACCCGACGGCTCATTGTTGACGCAAATGGCCGCCAGCGTGTCGAAAGCCGGAGCGGTCGAAGCAACATCGTTGAAGCCGAAGCCTTCATGTCTGGGGCCAAGCAGATACTGGTCTTCTCCGACGCCGGCGGCACGGGGCGGAGCTACCATGCCGATCGCAACTGCAAATCCGCGGACCGCCGGCGGATCCATTTCTTGCTGGAGCCTGGATGGCGCGCGGCAAACGCCATTCAGGGTCTTGGTCGCTCCAACCGCACCAATCAGGAGAGTGCGCCCGTCTTCAGGCCAGTGACCACGGATTGCCGGGGCGAGCGCCGCTTCATCAGCACCATTGCGCGGCGGCTCGACAGCCTTGGCGCCCTCACTCGCGGCCAGCGACAGACGGGCGGACAGAATATGTTCGACCCCTCGGACAATCTCGAAAGCGATTATGCCCGCGATGCGCTCATCCAGTGGTACCATCTTCTTTACCGCGGCAAGCTCACCAGCACGACCCTTGCCGCCTTCATCGACATGACGGGCCTGCGCCTCCTGGACAAGGAAAGCGGCGGTCTGCTCGATGATCTCCCGCCTATCCAGCGATGGCTCAATCGCCTGCTGGCTCTGCGGATCGCGATCCAGAATGCGATCTTCGAGGAATATATGGCGCTGATCCGGGCGCGCATCGATGCGGCGCGTGAGGCCGGGACGCTCGATGTCGGCGTCGAAACCATGCAGGCAGAGCGGATGGCCCTCCTCGACGAGCAGGTACTGCGGCGTGATCCTGTGACGGGCGCCGAAACACGGCTTAGTCGGATCGAACTGCATTTTCGCAAGCGTGCCCTCAGCCTCTTGCGGCTGGAGCGTGATTATGGCGGTGTCGAAGCTATTCGGCTGCGCAACGGTCGGTCGGGTCGCGTTGCACTCCGGGTGCCAAGCTGGAGCAGTATGGACAATGATGGCAATGCGATCGCCATGTGGCAGCTTGTTCGTCCAACCGGCCGCGACCGCATCCGCGATACCGCCCTACAGGAGAGCCTCTGGTCTCCTGTCGATAAGGAGGAATTCGAACGCCTCTGGGACACAGAGGTCGAAGAGACCCGATCAAAGCTCGACGTTGAAACGATCAGCATGGCAACCGGCCTCCTGCTTCCGGTCTGGGATCGCCTTCCTGATGACGATATGCGGGTCTGGCGGGTTACTGACGCGGAAGGCAACTCGCTGCTCGGACGCATCATTTCGCCCTATGGACTGGAGAAACTCGCCCGTTCCTTCGGTGTCGACATGTCCACTGTGCTGAGCCCGGCGGAGATGATCGCTGGCGCCAGAGGGAGGCAAGGGGTTCCGATCGTCGGCATGGATACTGCACGACTGGTGCAGGTCCATATGAACGATGCGCGACGGCTCGAAATTCGTGATTTTCCCGCCGCACGGCGGGATTGGCTGAAGTCGATCGGCTGCTTCACCGAGATCATCAATTACAAGACGAGGCTGTTCGTGCCCACTGACCGTGCCGAGGCCATCCTCGACCAGATCGTCCGCACCGGCGAGCAATGGAGCCGGCTTGCTGGCGTGAAGGCGGCCTGAGGCAGCGCCGACCAGTCAGGCGAGCAGAAGGGAAGGGGGGTGGGGAAGGGCGGCGGCGAAGCGCGGTTGGAAGCTGCGCGGGATCGCCAACTTTCCCACCTTCGGAGGCATTCATGAACGCCCTATCTTCTGCCCCGCGCCAGCAGGCGCAGCCTTATCGCGTCGATATATCCCGCGGGACCGTTGTTTCTCGCGTTTCGTCCGAATGGTTCAATCGCCCCCAGGATGAGCGCTATCTCTCGCTGAACGATCTCTACGCCAGCGTGCGCTCGCGCGCGGAACGGGCGACGACGCGGATCATCGAGAGCCGGACGGTGCGGGTCGAGGCCCGTAGCGACCAGCCCGAACGGCTTTCGCTCCTTCTTCCCGGTGACAGCGCACCGGTTGCACCCACCAACTGGTCGTTCGGGCAGCTGTGCAGCCTGGTTGGCGCCCCGGCCTCCTATCTGCGGCAACTTCCCGCCGCGCTTGCCGGCATCAACCTCCAGCATGGCCTCATCCGCCATCCGGCCGAGCATGTGAAGCTGCTCCAGACGCACGATGGCCGGGCCGAACTGCGGGCGGTCACCGGACCGGATTATGGTCGCATCTGGGATCATGAACTGGTCGCCGCGGTGATGAAGATCGCGGGCAATGGCACGGGCGACACAAGATGGAAGGTGCCGGGCGTGCTCGATTGGGGATCGATGACCTACAACCCCTGTGTCGATGTGACGAGCGACACGACAACGCTTTATGCTTCGGACAGGGATGTGTTCCTATTCCTGGTTGACGATCTCAACCCGATCGAGGCCGGCCGACTGCCCAATGGGGAGCCGGATCTCTATTTTCGCGGATTTTATTGCTGGAACTCAGAGGTTGGCAGCAAGTCACTGGGAATAGCCACTTTCTACCTCCGTGCCGTATGTCAGAACCGCAATTTATGGGGCGTCGAAAACTTCCAGGAAGTGAATATCCGGCACTCCAAGTTCGCGGCGAACCGCTTCGCGCATGAGGCAGCACCAGCGCTCGCGCACTTCGCCGATAGTTCGCCGCGCTCGTTCATCGACGGGATATCGGCGGCGCGATCAGCCATCGTCGCGCGCAAGGACGAGGATCGGGAAAGCTTCCTGCGCAAGGAAGGCTTTTCCAAGGCAGAGACCGCCAAGGTCATCGCGACGGTTCTGGCTGAAGAGGGGCATCCTCCGGCTTCGGTTTATGATTTCGTCCAGGGGATCACCGCGCTTGCACGCAGCCGCCCGCATCAGGACGGACGCCTGGAGCTCGAAGGCAAGGCCCGCAAGCTGCTCGAACGCGCTCGCTGAGCGAGCCGGCACCACCCGACCAAAATTCAAGGAGATTTGTCATGGCTCACATGACCACGACGCTGCGCGCCTATCGGATCGATGTCGAATTCTTTAGTGGAGGCGACCTGTTCGCTTCCGATGTCATTTCATTCGAGATCGAGGACGGGGCTGACGTCTGGACCGCGGCCTATCTCGCCGCGGAGGGTTCGACCTATTTCGACCTGCGGATTCCTGATCTTTCGTACAGCTTCAGCTTCGTTCCGAGTTTTCCCGACGATCCCGATCCAACATCGCCTGCCGGTGGCCTCAAACCTGTCTGCAGGGACTGCGGTTGCGACATGCTCGTTCGCGACGCCAGCGCAAGATGGGACATTCAGCGGCAGGCCTGGGCGATCTCCGGCGTCTATGACTGCACCTTCTGCGACCTCTGCAATGCGGAAAGCGATGATCTGGCTCGATGGGTGCCGGCGGGTGATCTCACACCCTTAGATCGCTTCAGCGCCGCCCTAGCAGACGCGCTGTCCTCTCCGGAACTCGCTTTCGACACCTTATTCCAGCTGTTCTGCGTCGATCACGCGCTCACCCACACGGTCGAAGACGCTCGCGCCGAATGGGTCGAAGCCGTTGGGCCGCGATTATCGGCGGACAGCGTAGACCGCCGTCCCGGTACAGGAGGTGATCATGCCTAGTCCGATGCCCGATGCGGCATATGTGCATCGCTTCAACGCGCGCCTTGTGAACTCGGCGCGCGTCGCATTGATACGCCTCGACGCCCATTCTGGGATGCTAGAGCTGAGGGGCGAAGAGGGGAACTTCCTCGACCTCATATCGCGCGACGCATCACGGGACATGGCCAGGACCGCATTCGGCCTCTACGCGCGTGGCTTCAGCCTCGGTGTCCAAGGGCGCGCGCGGCCATGGTAGACAGCATCGGATGGCCCTCAACCTCCTGGACATATGACGGAACAAGGCGGGCTAACATGTATTAATGTGCTGCCTGAGCCTGACTTCGTTGGGTAAAAGATGGCGAGCGATTACTGTTTAGAGACCGTCATGCAGAACATCTCCGCCCCAGATATTTTAATGCGAAAGCTTACCACTCACTCGCATTTATCGAATGCAGAATCGGTAGCAATTTCAGCGCTGTCCTTGCGGGTCATGAACTATGAACGCGGCTCATTTATCTCCCGGCAAACAGATTTCGCTAAGAACGCCTTCGTGATGCTGACAGGCATCGCGTGCCAGCAGCAGACGACGAGGGCTGGCACCCGCCAGATTTTGAGTGTGTATCTGTCGGGCGACGTCGCTAACGTAGATCCCGGCTTTGCTGAGGAAATGCGGGATGTCATCGCTATAACGCCAGTCATGGTAGCGCTGATTCCTCTCGATGCGCTGGACCAGATATTTATTGAATTTCCTAATGTTGGAGCCGCCTTTCGCCGAGAGGCAGCAGCTGAGCTAGCTCTGCTGCAATCGCGCCTGGTAAGTCTTGGACGATGTAATGCGAGGCAGCGTATAGCTAGATTTGCCTGCGAAATGGCTTCGCGACAAAGGGCGTCGGGTGCGAGCCAATCTCAATCCATTGAATGGCCTTGGACACAGGAGCAACTGGGAGATCTGACAGGGCTGACGGCGGTTCATGTCAACCGGATGCTGAAGAGTTTGCGGGAGGACGGCGTTCTCGCACTTTCCCGCGGTCGCCTTCAGATAACGGACTGGAACGCGATAGAGCTCGCAGCCGGACTGATTAGACATTCCCAGGATCAAAAAACGACCCGCACTTCACAAATGCCTGGCCGTTCTATTTCTTCGGCTGCCGCGGCCTGCTAAGAATCGATCCATATGAATAGGACGAATTGGTTTCGATGGGGTCGGCTGTCACCCTTCGATCATTGCCCTGATCCGCGTTGCGAGCGCTTCCATCGCGAATGGCTTGGTTATCATTTCCATTCCTGGTTCAAGGAAACCAGAGGCAAGAGCCGCATTTTCCGCGTAGCCAGTCATGAAGAGAATTTTGAGCTCAGGGCGCAGATCGCGCGCGGCATCAGCAACCTGTCGCCCATTCAGGCCTGGCAGCCCGATATCGGTCACCAGCAAGTCAATCCTACGTCTGGACTGAAGGATTTCGAGGCCCTTTGGCCCATCCGCAGCCTCCAGCGCCTGGTAGCCCAGTTCCTTAAGCTCTTCGACGATCAGCCCGCGGACGATCGGTTCGTCTTCGACGACAAGGACGACCTCGCCGGCGTCAGCCATGTGCGCGTCGGTTAGCTGAGGCGCGCGCTCATCCGTTTCCTCGGTGCCGCGGAAGCGGGGCAGGTAGAGCTTGAACGTCGTGCCCTTTGCGACCTCGCTGTAGATTTTTGCGTAGCCTTCAGACTGTTGCGCAAAACCGTAGATCATCGATAGACCAAGACCGGTGCCCTGACCGATCGGCTTGGTCGTGAAGAAGGGCTCGAATGCTTTGGCAATGGTGTCAGCATCCATGCCCACGCCGGTGTCGGTCACGCAGATGCAGACATACTGGCCCGGATTCACCCCCCGCTGGCGCGCAGCGTAGGCGCTATCGAGATGGGCGTTGCAGGTCTCGACCGTCAATTTGCCCCCATCTGGCATCGCGTCGCGAGCGTTGATCGCAAGATTGAGGATCGCGCTTTCAAGCTGATTGGGGTCGCATTTGGTAATCCACAATCCGCCGGCGAGAGCAAGCTCGAGCTCAATGCGCTCGCCCAGGGTCCGGCGCAGGAGATCCTCCATAGACGCTACGAGCCTATTGGCACGCACGGGCTTGGGATCGAGCGGCTGGCGCCTGGAGAAAGCTAACAGACGGTGGGTGAGGCCCGCTGCCCTGTTAGCGGCGTTAGACGCGCCGGCGATGTATCGATCGAGTTCGGTGACGCGCCCCTGCATCACGCGACGCTGTATAATTTCCAGATTCCCGGTGATGCCTTGCAGGATATTATTGAAGTCGTGGGCGATGCCACCAGTCAGTTGTCCGACCGCCTCCATCTTTTGCGACTGACGGAGCGCGGCTTCGGCGTCGGCCAGCGCGGCCGCGGCCTCTGCTGCCGCGGTTATGTCTCTGCCAAAGCCGTAGAAGGTGCCGCCCTCGGGCACAGTTGTCCATTTGATCAAGCGCTCATGACCGTCCTTGGCGCGCAACCGTGTCTGGTATTCGAGCATAGGCTGCCCGGCGGACAGCGTCCGCACCCGCTCGCCCCAAAAGGCTTCATCGTCGATCATGAAGTCTGTGCTGCGCTTGCCGAGCGTCTCTTCACGGGTCCAGCCGAGCGCCTTGGTCCAGGACGGGTTGACGTCGGTGATGTAACCCTGGCTGTCGGTGACCACCTTTAGGATAGGAGACAAGCTCCAGGTCCGATCCCGATCGCGCAGAAGTTGGCGCTCCTGCGTGATATCCCGCCCGACGGCGTGAATGCGGTCGGCATCTGGAACTGCAGTCCATGCGAGCAACCGATAATCGCCACCATTCGTGCGATAGCGGTTTTCAAAAGCGAGCGTGGTCACACCGCGAGAAAGCTTTTCCACCTCTTCCTGCGTGCTCCTGATGTCATCGGGATGGAGGAAATCTCCCAAATTCTTTCCGACCATTTCCTCTTCGGCCCATCCAAGGAGGCGCCGCGCTGAAGGATTGACCGCTGTGATGACTCCATCGAAAGTGCATACCAACATAAGGTCGCGAGATATCGACCAGAGGCGATCGCGATCTGCTGTACTCTCGGCCTGGCTGAGCTTTTGTTCGTGAATATCTGTGTTCGTACCAATCCACCGGATGATACCGCCGGCATCATCACAAATCGGTACCGCCCGCACCAAATGCCATCGATAGCTGTCGTCAGCCCCGCGGATGCGAAATTCCGTTTCATAAGGCTTCGCCGAGCTTAGTGAGGATCGCCATTGCTCGGCCGCCGCGGATACATCATCGGCATGGACGATTGCCGTCCAGCCATTCCCTATCAGGTCTCGCTCGGAAGCACCGCTATATTCCAACACCCGGTCATTAAACCAATCGAGATTCCCATCGGGGGTTGCCGTCCAGATATGGCTGGGAAGCGCCTGCGCGAAGGTCCGGAACTGCGCTTCGCTGGCACTGATCGCCGCCTCGGCCCGCATGCGATCGGTGACGTCGATGCCCGACACGAAGATGCCAGTAGTCTCGCCTTTTTCGTTTGCGACCGGTTGATAGACGAAATCGAGACGGCGTTCGAGCGAGGGATCGTCAGGTGACCCCTCAAGCCGAAATGGCGCTCCTGTGGCCTGGAACACTTCCCCGCTGGCATACACCTCGTCGAGAATGGCCACGAAATTTTGCTGCAAGGCTTCCGGCAGCACCTCGACGATCGGTCGGCCGATCACCTCTCTGCCGCCAACCAAGGCTTGATAGGCCGGGTTGGTCATCAGGAACCGATGCTCCGGGCCTTCCAGCAGGGCCATGAAGCTTGGACTATGCTCAGCCATTTGAAGCAGCTTGCGGCGCTCGTCAGCGATACGTTCATTCGCAAGCACGGCCTGCGTGGTCTCCAGGACGATGGCGATAACGCCCAGAACGGAACCATCATCGTCAAAAGCCGGGGAATACTCGATATCAGTCCAGAGGCGGCGGGGCGTGCCGTCGCGGATAAGGGTCAGCTCCTGATCCTTGTAGGAGAGTGTTCCCCCACCCTGATAGACCTCCCGCATCACGTTGGCGTTGAATTCGGCAACCTCGTGCCAACCTTGAAGGACATCACTTCCCAGCAGGCTAGGGTGCCGGTCGCCCGCAAACGCGCGATAAGCGTCATTATAGATCATGATGCCTTTAGGACCCCAGAGCGTGACGATCGGGGCTTGCGAGCGCAGCACGAACGCCAGATTCGCGCGCATCGCCGCAGGCCATGTTGCGATAGGGCCGATGCTGGTTTTGGCCCAATCGAAATCCGCGATGATGGCACCCATTTCACCGCCGCAAGCGAGAAATTCCAAAGCCTTATGATCGCCGCCTGAGTTCATAGATCTGACTTCTGCCCCCCAAATTCATCCATCAGGCTTTCGCGCCGTTTGACTTTCGCGCCACTCGCAGCGCGCGCGCGAGACCATCAGCGGTGTAGGGCTTGTGAAGCAAGTCGAAACCGTGCGTCCCTTCCGCCGCCAGGACATGACTATAACCGCTGGTAAGAACCACCGGCAGGTCGGAAAAGCGCGCGCGCAATATTTCGGCAAGCTCGATCCCCGACATGCCGGGCATGACAACATCGGTAAAGACGATATCGAAACGCTCGGGATCGGCTTCGATGAGAGCCAGAGCATCCTTGGCGCTCGACACCCAGATATTGCCATATCCCAGGTCGCCGACCAACTGGGCTGCAAATTCACCGACTAGCTGATTGTCCTCAACCAAAAGGACACAGCGCTCCTGGCCCGGTTGCGGCTCGGTCGGCGGAGATACGTCAACCGGCCGGCTCTGCGGCTTTTCCTGCGCATGGGGAAGATAGAGGATGAAGGTCGCGCCTTTGTCGATCTCGCTTTCGATACTGATTTCGCCTCCGGACTGCTTGGCAAATCCGAACACCTGGCTGAGCCCGAGGCCGGTGCCGTGTCCGACATCCTTGGTGGTGAAAAACGGTTCGAAGATCCGTGATATATCGGCCTTTGATATGCCACCGCCAGTATCCCTGACGAGGACCGCTATAAACTTGCCCTGGACCGCGGCATGGCCCCGTGTTGCGGGTATGCCGTCACGCTCCTCGACAACGATTTGCAACCGTCCTTCACCGCCCATTGCATCACGGGCATTCACGGCCATGTTTAGCATCGCGGTGTCGAACTGAACCGGATCTGCCTCTACCACACATGGCTGGCACCGGATGTCCAGTTCGAGCGTCACGCGTGAACCAGATACACTGCGAAGCATTTCCTCGTCCTTGCGAAGGCGCTCGGCGATATCGAAGGCTTCGGCCTGCAACGGTTGACGCCGGGCAAATGCTAGTAGCTGATTAGTAAGCTTTGCCGCCCGCTGCGCCGTTTCGGCGATCGCATTTACATATCGCTCGCGCTTGTCCTCCGGAAGGTTGGGTCGCTTCAGCAGGTCGATGCTGCCGAGAATAACTGTGAGGAGATTATTGAAGTCATGAGCCACGCCGCCCGTCAGCTGGCCGATAGCTTCCATCTTCTGGCTTTGGCGCAATGTCTCTTCGATGCGCTCACGCTCTGCAACTTCGGCCTGCAGGCTCCGCAGAGACTCTGCCAGCGCCTCACCCTGGTCCGTCACCGCATGTTCGAGTGAGAGGTTAAGTTTTTCGAGCGTAGCGCGCGCCTGAGCCTCATTCTCGACGTCGATGCATGTTGCAATCCAGCGAAGAATACGGCCGTCATCGTCGGTCTGTGGCAGCGCGCGACAGGAAAAGCATCGGTAGGTGCCATCCTGCGCCGCCACAGGGAAGGTTTGGTTGAACGCCGCCCCTGAACCAACCGCTTCCGACCAAGCCGCCTGGGTCTTGTCGCGATGATCCGGGTGAATCGCGTCCAGCCAACGATTGCCGAGCAAATCCTCGTCTCCGCGGCCGGTATATTCGCGATAGCGCTCGTTGATCTGAACGATATGCCCGTCCGTATCCGCCTGGAACACAAAGCCCGGTAGCGCATCGGTAAGAGTGGCAAGGCTGCGTTCAGCCTCGCGCTCGCGGGTGCGATCACGGACGATCTTCACAAACCCCGGTTCGCCTTGAAGCGGCATCATGAGACCCGAGCCCCAGAATCTCGACCCATCGGCGCGCATGTGGAAACGCTCGTCGAGCGCGCGACCCTCTTGCGCCGCACGGCTCATTTCATCTTCCGGCGATCCTGCGGCCTGATCTTCAGGGGTGAAGAAAATCCGCCCATGTTTACCTAACGCCTCTTCCGGCGACCACCCCAGTAGATTGGCCGCGCCGGGGTTCCAACTGGTTATGCGCCCATCGGCAGCGAGGGTAATAATGGCAAAATCTGTCGAGCTTTCGACAATACATTGGGCAAGAGACGGGTCGATCATCGTTCTGGTTGTTTCACTCGGCTTGAAGTAGATGCTGGCTGCGCCGCGAGCGTTCTAAGGCCCGCACGAACAACTTCGCTTGCGTTGGAATATAGTCCGGATGCGACCTGATCCGATATGAATCGGTCCAGCTCGCGGCTGAGCGAGATCGTGCGTATTTGGCGACCTGACATGCATACCCCCGGCATTGTATGACAATGCAATACACATAAAATGGCTGCGGGTTCCTCCTAAGCCGTCAATTACAACGGCGATCTGGGTATCGGTCGGATGCTCGATGCCGACGAATTTGGGGCGCGCCTCAGCCGGGGCGCAAACAGGTGGACTGTCAGGTGACGGAATACTGAAGTGGCGGACCGCTCTGGCGAGACAATGATAAGCAACGTGGAGATGGTGAACCATCGGGTGACCCATAATCTGGGTCAACGGTCGCGATGGCGGTGAACACACGGTCAATTATCCTCAACTTGGCCATGATCGCTGAAGTGAGCGAATATCCGGGTAAGTGGCACCGCGATAAATCGGATCAACTGCCCGTCTCGCTATGGGGCGCTGCGACGGCCTTCGATTCTGGAGATTCGCGCTGACGCAGGAAAATCGAAAGCACGACCAGGACGGCGGTCGAGAGAAACTCGCTTTGCCAGTTCTGGAAAGACTCAAACCAGAGTTGCGGGTCGCCCAGGTAAGCAAGCGTGCTCAACGGCACCTCACGATGTTCGATTGCGTTCTGCGCAGCGACCTGGGCACTTTGGGTCCAGTGAATAACGAAAGAAATCAGAAACAGTGCGAACAGCGCCAAGCCGAGCGATCGCGCATATAGTGCGCGCCACATCGCACCCCCACGTAGCACAGTCGGGGCGCCGGGCTTTAGTGCCTGCTTATCCAGATCTTTGTCGCGTGGCTGCGCATCAGGATCCTTGGATTCAGCCGATCCACGCTGAATCAGAAAGGCTGTCAGGACGACATAGGCGGACATTTGAAGGAACTCGCTTTCCCAATTCTCGAAAACCGAGGATAGGAATTCTGGGCTCGACGTATAAGCACTAAGGCTCATCGCGGCCTGATGGTGACGCTGTGCATCCTCGGCCGCAACATGCCAGCCCGCGAGCCATTGACCCGCTATGCTGCCGACAAAAAGCAGCAAAAGGACAATTGTCAGCCCATTATCGCGCAGCACCCTCATCCGACGTCTCCCTCAGCCTGTTCTTGTGTGCTGGAACGCAGGTGGAACGATTATGGTTCTTTTCCTGTAACGCAGCCAGTTCGCCATCCAGTTGCAAGAGGACATCGCTTGTGAACGCTGCCGAAATGGTGCGTGGGACACCATTTTCGTCCGGTGGGTTGCCGTGTTCAGCAACCTTTTCCCCTCAGGCCCCAATTCAAGCCTATTGCGCACTGACCGGGCCTCGTGACCCGGTCAGATCCAAAATTTACGCCGGCATCAGATTGACGGCCGTTGGCTTGGCCGGCGGCAGCGCGCCGGATCCGGCTTGCGCCTGCAACTCGGATTTTCGCGCCAGCATGAGGTCGCGAAGGGATACGAGATCGACGTCGGTCTTGCGGCACTGCGCGAACATGCCCTCCGACTGCATCTCCTCTTCATGGACATGGTGCTTGATCTCTTCGGATAGGACCTTGACCTTAGCATCGTAGAAATCGTCGTCGGGGCTTCCGGCTTCAATGTCGTTGATCAACACCTTTGCACCGTCATGCTCGACATAGGCTTCGTCCAGGGTGTCGTCCTCGATCTTCCCCCGGAACGCGGGGTAGAACAGCTCTTCCTCGATCAGTGTGTGAATTTTGAGCTCTGTGCAGATTTGTCGCGCGATCGCCTGCTTCTTCGAGGCGGATTTTGTCTTTTCGAATTGCTCAAAAAGGTCTTCTACCTCCCGGTGATCGGCTTTGAGCAGTGCGATCGCGTCAGTGAAGCTGTCAGCCATGGTGAAACTCCTCTTGTTCGCCCCCGCTGCTAAGTTCTCCAAACCTACTCTCGTTCCAAGCGAACGACTCGCAAGAGCCGGCCCCCTGGGGACGGCGCACCACAATCGTCGCCAGATTGGCGGCAATTTTCTGTCCCGTTAATAAGAATGGCGAGGGGGATCCCGGATTTGTCCGGCTCTTTGGGTCGACGGCCGGGCGGAAGCCCGGTGCGAGGCGGGCTCCTTCGGGGCCGACGGTCGCGCCGGACGGACGCGCCGCGTGTGAGAGGGGAGAAGGATCTTGGAGAGTGTCGCTTTCGGATGGTCGAGAGCGGAACTTCCAAGGAGTTGAGGTTATGAATATCGGTGAAATCAAGCCCGTGAACGGTCGTCTTATCGGTCATATCGCGACCCGTTCGATCGACTTGCCGCGGCTTGGGCTCAGGCCTGTCGAAAGCACCAATGAGCGCGCGCCGGTCTTCGAGATCGTCGCGCTTAACGTGGGGCAGCGCTGGGTACAGATCGGTGCGCTCTGGGAAGCGACCGCCAACAAGACTGGCGAATGCTTCCTCCAAGGATCGCTCGATGATCCGAGCCTGGCCGAACCGCTGCCGATCGCTTTGTTCGGTAGCGATGCTGAAGGCTATCGGGTCGCATGGCGGCGCCGTGATGCGCTGAGCGGCTTTGGCGGCGGCCAGCGTTCGGAACGTCCGGGGGTGGGCGGCGAGGCAGTGGGCGGGTTCGGCGCGAGCACAGCCGGCATGGATGGCAGCTACATGGGCGGTAGCGATTTCGACGATGAAGTGCCTCACTGAGGTCTTTGTGCGTCATGGGCCGGGGGAGCAATGGCTTCCCCGGCCTTTCTTTTTGTCTGCCAATTTTGGAAAGGATGCGCATCATGGCTACCGCCCTGCGCCACAGCATCGATCGATTTGCTGACTTGCCCGCCCTCTACGCACAAATGATCGCAACGCCGGAATATCAGGCGGCTTTTGGCGACCCAATGCCGCTTACAATCGCCGAGCCTGGAGACGCGCCTGCGGAGCATGAGATGCCCGAGCCGATCGCGGCCCAGGCTGAATGCGGCGGGATTATCGCTGCGATCTTCGACCTCTTTACCGGTACCCGTTTGGAGCCTCTGGCACCTGATATCGCCTGGGGTTTCGTCAACAGCTTCCACTTTCTCGCGGGGGAACTCGAAAAGCGCGAGGATGGCTATGCCAGGGAACTGGGGGAGCTGGCGCGAGACCCTGAAGGGAGCGAGATCTATGCCCGTTCGCTCGAAGAAAAGCAGCTTCAGTGTCAGTCGGTCGCCGAGCAGCGGCAGGCCATTGAATGCATGCGCGACTATGCCGCGGAAATGTACCGGGCGCAGTCAGGCTGGCCCTGGTCGCCGGCCAAGGGCACGCGAGCCTCTTCTGCATCGAGCGCCAGCCAGATCGCTGCGGTCGACTTCCTGCGTGCCCGTCAGCTGGAGCAGCGCGAACGTCACCTGCCGCAGGGGCCGGTGGTCGTCGTCACCGGTCCGGCCGACTGGCATGATTGGCAGGCGATTTGGGCACGGCTTGACGCCATCCATGCACGGGTCTCCCATATGACTTTGGTCACCACCGGGCAACGCCGCGGTGTGGATCAGATCGCCGCGGCCTGGGCGGCTCGCACCGGCGTTGAAGTGCCCGTCGTGCGCTATGGCCTATACGGAACCGGGCGAAAGACCGCTTTTACCCGCAATCGCAAGATTCTCGATCTGAAGCCCGTCGAGGCAGTGCTCTGCGAGGGCTCGGGTGTGCAAGCCAATCTCTACCAGTTGCTTCGCCAAGCCAATGTTCCCATCCATGCGTTGCGCAAGGCGGACCAGGCGGCTGACGCCGTCAAAATCCCCACGCGCGCTTCCCGCGGCAGCCATTGAAGGAGGGTGGCATGGCAATACCTGACTATCTTAGCGCCAATTTCCAGTCGCTCCTTCGGGCAGCGGAAGATGGAAACCTCGCTTTTATAGAATGCCAGGACTCAGCGTCAGGGGACCCGCGTTACGTGATCTGCGCGGTCGGGCGGGAGGAGGGGGCCTATCTCATGACCCCTTTCGGCCACCTCGCGGAAGGTAACCCTTACGACGCCTACCGGGCGCTGACCTGACAGCGGACGACGAAATCCAAATTTACCTTGGGACCGCAGCCATTCGGGCGCGCGGTCCTTTTTTTATCGACGCGGGTGTCCGGGGCGATGTCAGAAGGGCGCTTGGGCACATGTCGCGCGAGGATCATA
The DNA here is from genome assembly GCF_002431195.1 of Sphingobium sp. UBA5915. Classification (NCBI taxonomy): domain Bacteria; kingdom Pseudomonadati; phylum Pseudomonadota; class Alphaproteobacteria; order Sphingomonadales; family Sphingobiaceae; genus Sphingobium; species Sphingobium sp. UBA5915. The sequence goes on from NZ_DJDV01000088.1 coordinate 44,419, forward strand.
GCGCTCCAGGGGGCATCGAGCCCCCTGGAGCGCTGCCACACTTCTTCTCTCAAGTCTTTTAATCTTGGCACGGGGACAGCGCCGGCCTCAAGGATGACGGGGCCCCACCATTTTTTTCGGCAGGCAGGCGGCAGTCCGTCCATGCTGGCGGGGGCGCGTGCCGAAAAAAATCGTGACCCCCATCGCCGCTTCGCGGTCGGGGCTGCGCCCCGATCCTTGACCCCGTCACTCGGAGCCCGTGCAGGGGGAAGACCTCTTTCAATCACAGGAGGTTCTCATGACCAAGGCATTCCGTTCCGTCCGCAGCTTCACCGAGATTGCAGCGCTCATTGCGGACGAAAGCGCGGTTACGTCCGACAGCTTTCTAGCCGCATTCGAAACGGACCTCGATGGCGTCCGGGTCAGCAGGGACGACGAAGAGCGCACTGCGCAGATGCCTGACGCGACCGAGGTTCAGCTCGCGGTCGAGTTGATCGTCACGACGCTCTTCGATGTTCTGCGGGACAGCAGGATGGAGAAAGTGGCGGGACGCATCGCGTGGGGCATCGTCCACAGTTTCCACCGAGTGAGCGATCGGGCAGCGGGACAAGCCGACGGTGCTGCAAGACAGATGCGCGACCTTCTCCGGCAGGCGGACGGCAGCGAAATCCACGCCGTCGAGCTGGAGCGCGCGCAGGAGGAACTGGCGTTTCTCGATGAGGCATCGGATGCACTAGCCTGCATGCGGGACCATGCCGCGGCGGTGTATCATAACGAAACCGGTAAGCCCTGGTCTGCGCCAAGGGCGACGCTGGTGTCCTCTAAACGGACAGCGAGCGTCATCAACGGGACGGACTATCTGGCCGCGCGACGCCAGCGCCGGATCGGGCAGTATCATCCTGAAGGCCCGCTGGTCGTCTTCTCGGGCGGCAGCCAGTGGGCAGATCCCGAGCCGATCTGGAAGGCGCTCTCGCGGGCCAAGGCGACCCGGCCGCAGATGGTGCTGCTCACCACCGCGCAGAATAGCGGCGGCGATGCGATTGCCGAGGCATGGGCGGCAAAGACCAAGACGCCGGTGGTGAAACTGGGCATCGACAAGGGGAGGTGGGGGAACCGAGCCGGGTTCGTACGCAATGACCAGATTGCGCGGCTGCGGCCTGTCGAAGCGATCGTCGCTGAAGGAAGCGGGGTTCAGGCTCAACTGGTAAGGGTTATGCGCTCCATCGGTGTCGCGCCGGTGCTCCTCTCACTCTATGGCGGCCCGGCGCACTGGGCTTCCTGAAGTCATGCGGATATGCGGGAGCGGTCGGGTTCAGGCCCGATAGCTCCCGCTTTTTTGTCTGTCGCTCTATGTCGTTGCCCTCGAGGACAGGCGCTGCGCGCCCGTCCCGTCGGACAACGATGCCGCGCTCTTAAGGAACGCGGGCCTCCCGCGCGCGGCTACGCCGTGCTCGTCACAGGGACGCCCTACGGGCGCTTTTCCGGTTGAGATTTCGACGTCGTTGGAATGCCTTTCAGTGCAGTGATTGAGGCTGGCCCACCCGCCCGTATCGCGTTTTGGAGAAGGTCGCGAAAGTCTTTTTCGCTGAGCCTCTCCACCTCCATGTCGCTCAGGATAGAGGCATATTTGCTGCGCAGAGCGCGGCGGGCGTCCAGGATCTCTTGCGCGATTTTCGTTTGGCGCGCTTCGAGGTCGGCAAGGCGGTCACGGTCATTCAACTTTGGCATTGATCATCCTTTCACGTCGGATGGTCTGCCCGCCAATTTCATTATCAAGGATCATGCCCATGAACGCAACTCGTTGTGCCAATCAGAGTCTCGGCTGGCTGCCGCCGGGAAGAGAAATCCCCTCCGGGGTGCCCCGCGCCTTCCGGCACGAGGCAGCGCAGCGGGGCGAGCCCGCTGCGAAAGGGGTACTCACGCCCAGGGCGTTTTGTAATGCACCGTACGCACGGGTGCTGCGGGCGCGAATCGCGAGGTTTTCCGCGGGTTTCGGCAAGGTGCCAGCCGGTGCCGATGTCGCTTTCTTCATCGGTAGCTGGTACCAAATGGTCACCATATGAAGGCAATTCAGGGCTAAGTGCCTGATAAGCTTTGGCACCATGTCGGTGCCGCACTTCCTCATCGTAAGGCGTTGAGATCCCCTGTAAATAGGCGTATAACGACCGGGCTTCACCCCATCTGGACAGGCATCGAACAGGAGTTCGGCGTTTGCCCAGGATCAATATCAGATTGAAGGATGCTCTTTACGAGCGCCTTGTCGCTGGCGCCCGATCGGCGCGGCTCAGCCTCCCCGAATATGTCCGCGACATCCTCGATCGCTTCGAAGGCATCGATGCCGGCGGCTATCATGGTCGCTTCGATGAGGTGCAGGCGACGCTCATTCAGGTCTTCGCTATATTGGCCGCCTCGGTCGGAACGCGGCGCCCCGACATTCTCCAGAAGGGCATGGACGATGCCCGCGCCCTGCTCCTCGAAAGGGGGCTGCTCGCGCCCGAGGATGGTGCACTATGAGCATCTTCCGCAACGACACGCTGGGCTCCTGGACCCGGGGTGGTCAGGCCATTGTCCACAATGTCAGGATGACCACCCAGGTCTTTTTCCAGACCTCGCTTGCGGGTCTCGCGATCTGGGTTGGCGGCATCATCTGGTATGTCCTCGAAAAATCCAGCGACTATCAGCGCTTCGTCGCGATGAAGATCGCCGAAGCTACGCTGAAAAGCGACGTGCCGGGTGGGGCGCCGATCCTGTTCAGGACCCCGGCTGGGCGCCAATATTGGACGAACTCGGACGCGCTGCTGGCCTCCCCCATCGCGAAGAAGACCATGCAGGCGATGGAGCAGCATCTGATCTATGGCGCGGGGCTGTCAGGTGCCTTTGCCGCGCTTATGCTTCTGTGGGCCTGGTTCTATTTCACGCGAACGGGGAAAGGGCTTGGGTCCAATCAGTTCATTCGCGGCGCCCGGTTCGGGACGGCACGGCAATTGCGCCGGCTGTTGTGGCGGTCGAAGCGGGGAAGCTTCGCTATCGGCGGTGTGCCGGTTCCTGAAGAGTTTGAGCCTGAGCATATATTAATCTGCGGTGCGCCGGGGACGGGCAAGACCAACATCATCGTCAAGATGCTGGCGGGAATGCGTGGGAAGGGCCGCCGGGCGATCGTGTTCGATACGGCCGGCACCTTCGTCGAAAAATTCTACCGGCCCGGGCATGACATATTGCTCAACCCGCTCGACGCTCGAGCCGACAGCTGGTCCCCTTGGGTCGATGTGCCGCGCGACTATCATTATGATCAGATCGCGGAGTCCACGATACCAGATAAGGGCGGCGATCCCTTTTGGGCGAAGGCGGCGAGGGGAACGCTGGTCGCCGTCTTCCGCAAGCTTGCGAAGAACAAGCAGATGCTCGTTTCGGTCTTGCTCGACACGCTACTGCGGAGCCCTCTGAAGACGCTGGCGGCCTTTGCGGAAGGGACGGACGCCGCCGCCTTTATTTCGCTGGAGGGAGACCGTACGTCCGCGGGCATTCGCGCCGAACTGGCCTCTGTCATGCGCAGCTTCTCCTATCTTGACGACACACTGGACGGCTTCTCGGTGCGCGACTGGGTGGCGAATGAAGAGGATGACAGCTGGCTTTTCATCACGGTGAAAGCCGACCAGCTTCCTTCTCTGCGGCCGCTCGTCACCGTCTGGCTCGACATCGCGATCAGCGCGATCATGAGCCTTCCGCCCGACCAGAAGCGCCGCCTCTATTGCGTCATCGATGAGCTGCCTACGCTTCAGCGCCTGCCCTCGCTGAGCGACTTCCTGGCGCGCGCCCGCAAATATGGCGGATGCGGCATATTGGGGTTCCAGTCTTATCCGCAGCTGGAGGCAACCTATGGCATCCAGGATGCGGCCGCGATCACCGGATACTGTTCCACCTGGGTGGCGCTACGAGCGAACGATACCCCCACGGCCAAGCATGTGTCCGAGAATTTGGGGCAGGTCGAACAGGTCGAGGCCAATGAGGGCATGTCCTATGGGGTCAACGACATGCGGGACGGCGTCAATCTCTCCCGTATGCAAGTCACCCGCCCGCTGGTCATGCATACCGAGGTCACGAACCTCCCCAACCTGTCGGGATTTCTCCGGTTCGGAAGAAATCTGCCCGTCGTCCATTTCCGGGATCGGTACAATGGGCTGCCAACGATTGAGCCGGCGTTCGTCGAGCGAACGGAACCTGCGAGGAGGTTCGAGGAGGGCAACGCTCTACCCCACCCCGAAAAGGTGTCGCAGAAAAAGCGCCGTCGCGCCGGGAAGGAAGCGCCGCCCGCGCCGCAGCTGCCCTTGGACGGCAGCTCACCCGAAGAAGCAACTGCGGGTGAACCGCCTGCGCATAAGGGCAACCAAATTCCGAAGCAGGATGGGGACAGCTCGAACGCCGAACCGCCCAAGCTCCTTGGGCCAAGGAGTGGTTTCAACCTCCACAAGCATAGCCGTTCCAACGGTGAGCGTGACGATGCGAGGCCGGCATGATGCATCCGCGCCGCCTCAAGGGCTCCCCGGGCAACATCGCCCGCTATTACACCGTCGGGGACTATTACACGAAGGGAGATGCGGAGACATCTTCCTGGGGCGGAGCGCTCGCTGGCGAGCTTGGTTTGCACGGAGAGGTGGATTCCGCGCAGCTTAATGCGCTGCTCAGCGGCGCTGTCGAGGACCAGCAGTTAGGGCGTCGGCGTGCAGACGGGATCGACCACCATCCCGGATGGGATTTTGCGATCAGCGCCCCCAAATCCGTATCGATCATGGCGCTTGCCCTTCGCGATGAGAGGATGGTCGCGGCGCATGAGAAGGCTGTCGACGCAGCGCTTTCCTATCTTGAAGAACATGCCCAGCTGCGCCGCCGGGAAGAAGGGAAAATCGTTCATGAGACGACGGGGCGGCTCCTGTGGGCACGCTTTACTGAGCATGCCAGCCGCGAACTCGACCCCCATCTGCATACCCATATCGTGATCCTCAACATGACGAACCGCGATCCGGGCAATCCGATGGCCAGTCTCGAAACGCGGGCCATGTATGCCGAGCAGATGGCCAGCGGCCAAATCTACCGTAACGCCCTTGCCCACCATTTGCGGGAATATGGATTTGAGATCGACTTCGATCCGCGCCAAGGATTGTTCGAAATCAGGGGCGTCCCAAAGGCATTGATCAAAGAGATGTCGCAGCGTGCCGAGCAGATCAACGCTCATGCCGCTGAGCATGGCCTTTCCGGGCAGGCGGCGCGTAGGCAGAGCTTCTATCAGACGCGTGGCGCAAAGGTGAAAGTCGGGCTGAACGAGCTGCATGATCGCTGGGATGCGCGGCTCATCCCTTATGAGCCCAAACTTGCAGCTGTCCTCGCCCAGGCCATGGAGGCTGGTGAGCGCCCCGTCCCGGTTGAGCCCGCCGACGCAGCGCGGGCGGCCCTGTTTGGGATCAGGCAATCGGAAGGGCGCGAGGCGGTCAATCCACTTGGTCGCGTCATTGCCGTAGGCCTTGCCTCCCATGTGGGAGAGGTTCGGTTCGAAGACCTGAGACCGCTCCTGATTGACCATGAGAGCCGCCGCAAACTGCTCGCTACTCGGGGGCAGACCGGCGACGCAATCCTCACGCGTGGGCGAACCAGCCGCAGGACGGTAAGGCTGGAACAGGCGCTGACCCAGCATCTCGCGCTCTCGCTGGGAGACGGCAGACAGGTAGCCAGCGCAGACCGGCTGCTGCCCGTTCTGGAAAGCGCTGGTCTATCCCCGGCGCAGGAGCAGGCTCTCGTGCACATGGCATTGTCAGGAGACCGGATAACGGCCGTGCATGGCGTGGCCGGGGCCGGGAAATCCATGCTGGTTCGCTCACTCAAGAACGCCGCGCATCCGGGGATGGTACTGACGGCGCTTGCGCCGACATCATCTGCCGCCGCTGAACTGGGTGATCGCGCGGGGATTGCATCTCGCACCGTCGCCAGCCTGTTGGCGAGTGGCGGGCATGGCCTGAGCAGCAACGATGTCCTGGTCCTCGATGAGGCGGGCCAGCTCGGAAACCGCCAGGCGCTGCGGGTGCTGGAGATCAGCCGTGCGACCGGTGCGAGACTTATCCTGCTTGGTGACAACCGGCAGACCGGCGCGATCGAACAGGGAAAGGCATTCTGGCTGATGCAGAAGCTTGGGCTCGCGACCGCCGAGCTGGTTGAATCACGGCGGCAGGAAACCAGGGCGATGAAGCTTGCTGTCACCCAGGCTCGCGCCGGTGATTATGCCGGTTCGCTGGACCATCTCGATAAGGTGGTCAGCGGCGGAGACGCGGAGGAACTGGCCAAGGGGCTGGTGAGGGAATGGACGCGCCTCAAGCCTGAAAGCCGAGCAACCACGAATATCCTCGTTCTGGAGAATGCGACGCGCCTCATCGTCAACAGTCAGATCCGCGAGACATTGCAGCGGGAAGGCGTCGTTGCGGCCGAGGACACCCGGCTCGCGGTCCTAACCCCCGCCGGGCTCAGCGACCAAGAGAAGCAGATGGCCCGCTTCTATTCCGGCGGCCAGGTTCTGAAATTCAACCGCGATCAGGTCGGCGCTGGCCTGGCGCGCGATGGCGAGTATCGGGTGGTTTCCGTGGTGCGCGATGCGAAGGGCCGGCAGCTTGTGCGACTGGCGGATGAGCAGGGGCGCATCCACAATTGGAATCCGCGAACCAGCAAGGCGGCGCACGTGAATATATTCCTCTCCGAGCATCGCAACCTCGCCGCTGGTGATCGCATCCAGTGGCGGCTCGCGACCAAGGAGCTTGGTCTCAAAAACGCCGAACGCGGAACGGTGGAGCGGCTCGATGGCATGGTGGCGACGGTTCGCTGGGACCGCGGGGATCGGGTCCAGCAGATTGACCTTGGACGCCACTCCACTTGGGACCATGGCTATGCCGAGACCGTCTATTCCGCCCAGTCAAAGACCTATGACCGCGTCTATGTGCTGGCCCCTGTGGCGTCCCCGCTTGTCAATGGACAAAACTTCTACACCGCCATCACGCGAGCCCGTTACGGCGTCAAACTCTGGACAGAAGACCCTAAGAAGCTCATCGCGAAACTCGAAGAGAGGTCGGGCGAGAAGACATCGGCGCTCGAAGGTTTGGGCCGTCTGGAGCGCGATCACAACAGGCGCTTTGCCGCACGGAACGAGGCGCGGTTGAAGGGAATGAAGCTCGAACAGGTTGAGGAGCGGCGGAAGGCAGAGGGAAGGGCGCTCGCGCGCAAACTTGATCAGCGAGAGCCGGACCGCGGAATTGTCGGACGTCTTGCAGGCGATGCCCGCTCACTGTTCGAGACGCTCGACCGTCATTTGCAGACGCTGGCCGAGAATCGGCAAGCCCATGCGCCCAAGGCGGAGGACCTTGCCACAGAGCGGAACATTGGGGAGCGATCGCATGATCACGATCGGTAAGCGGACAGCCGCCCTGATGATACTGATCATCTGGCAATCGGATTGTCTTGCAGCACCGTCGGGTCATAATGCAGCCGATGAACGGAGGGTCGCCCATTGCATCAGGCAAGCAGCGGGCGGACAGAAATGGCTCGAAGTGACCCTGTGGGGGCTGCGCGATCAGGAAGGCGGTTGGATCGGCGCAGCGGTTCCGAACCGCAATGGGAGCCACGACCTCGGACCTCTCCAGATCAATAGCTGGTGGGTGCCAAAAATCGCAGCAACGCTTGATCGTTCACCGGAGGAAGTTCGCCATTGGCTGCGTTACGATCCATGCTTCAATGCCCACGCAGCCCGTTGGATTTTCGTCGCTGCTCTGGCATCGACGGGCAGCTATTGGAAGGCGGTGGGCGTCTATCACAGTCCGAGGTCTGATCGGCAGAGGCGATATGCCCGCAGCGTAGCGGAACATTTGAAGCGCCGGTTTGGTGTAACGATTTTCTCATCTTTCGGCGCGGGGGGCATTGGAGGAAGAGTTCGTTGAGCGAACAAAATGATCGGCGCCCCCGGTCATCTGAGCCTGCCGCAACGGTATTCAGGAAAAGCGAATGTGACGCTGTGCAGTGCACATTTTCGATTCGGAGTTCATTCAACCAGCCCTTTTCCGGGCACCTTGCCGGCGTGCCGCGCTGGCGACACCGTGAGGCGTCAGGGTCAGGACCTGCGGCTCTTTCAGTAGGTTTATGTTCCTCGTAAACGGTGAGGCCTCGCCGCGCGCGCATTTCGCCGCCCCATACCTGTCAGCTTTGGACTTCCAATTCCGCATAGTTCCGATAGATTGAGAAGGCTTCATCCCATTTGGCAGACTCCAACAAGGAGACCTTCTGCCGTGCGTAAGAGCCTGCCAAGAATTAACGCGCCACTTCCTGTCGAGAAGTCAAAGCCACCTACACTCATTGATCCCATCAGCGTAAGGATCGCGGTAGCGGTGACAATGACGGGGTTAAGCCGGTCCCGCCTCTATGAGCTGATCAAATCCGGTGAGTTGGAGATCGTGAAAGATCGAAGTTCGACTTTGATCATGGTTGCAAGTTTGCGTGAGGCGATCGAGCGACGGCGATCACGCTAAAGCCCAGACAAGAATGCGGAGTGGGGCTCAGGCAGGTGTAGCCTCGCGCTGCACAACGCTGGTCAACTGAGCCAGCGGCGAGGCACTACGCCGCAGTTCATCAAGAAAAATTTTTCCAAGCGCGTCCTACACAATCCCAGACGGTCAAAAGGACAAGAAATAGGCAAAATGGTATTTTGGGGCCAACCTCAAGAGCTAAGTCATTGAAAAGATTGGTGACCCCTACGGGAATCGAACCCGTGTTTCAGCCGTGAGAGGGCCGCGTCCTAACCGCTAGACGAAGGGGCCTTGGGGCCGCTTGGGCGGCCGGCAGGGGGAGCGCTTTACCAGTCCTGGGCGATGCGTCAAGAGAAAGCCGTGTCGCGGCGATCAGCGCTCCATAAAAAACCACCCCATGCAAGCATGGGGTGGCCTAGGTTCAGGGAGGAGACGCCTCCAAAGGGGGAGGCGCCCATACGGCACACCCGAAAGGGGGGCAGGTGCGCCGCATGTTTGAGAGATAGGATAGTGACGGTCGCCTTTCAAGAGGGAAGCGCCGTCCCACCTACCAAAGTCGTATGCCCCGGTGATTTCCGTCCGGTTCTCAGTTCTCGGCGGACACCGGCGCGACGGGCGCGGGCGCGTTGATCGGGCCCTTGCCCAGATTGATCTGCGCTTCGAAGATTTCGCGCATCAGCTGGAGCGAAAAGAGATGCGCGTAGATCAGCGGCAGCATGCCGCTCTGATTGATCTTGCGCAGCTGATCACCGCGCAGGTCGCGCAGCTTTTCCTCATTCACCATGCGGAAACCGCGATAGACGAAGGGCTGGTCGGCGATCGGGGTCTGGATCGACACTTCGCCGTCCATCAGCAGGTCCATATCCTGCAATTCCTTGACGAACTGCCCGGTACGAGCCGCAGCCTGCTCGAAATCCTCGCAGAATTTTAGCACACCCTGCGTCAGTTCGCTGGGCTTGCCATCCTCGAACAGCGGCGTGCCTTCATCGAACGCGCCCAGCGCGGGACTGGTGGGGTCGAAACAAAGCGACAGTTCCTCGCTGTCCGGGCGCAGCTTGGCCAGCATCCAGGGGTAACGGCGAACATAGGCTGGGACATAGGCGGGGCCGCGCAACTTGCCTTCGTCATCCAGGAAGATGTTGACGCCTTCGTTCAGGCCCATCAGCAGCAACGGAACGGCATCCGCTCCGGCCGAAAAGATGATGGGGGCAAAACGCTGTGCCGTCACGAATTCGTCGATCGTCAGCGGAACCGCGTGCTGGCTGGTCAGGAACGGCGCGGAATCGACGCTGCGGCTCTTGTAATCGGCATGGTCCATCGTGCTGAGCGGCAGCAGGTCATTGTAGAAGATCGGCAGGTTGTTCGTGGGCGCTGTGGCCATGATCAGGTCCATTCTCTCAAATTGCGGCGTTCGGCGCCGCGGTCGGAAATATTGGGGCAGGGCGATAATGGGCTTGCCGCCCCGGTGCAATCGCTTTGTCGGCGCTAAGCCGGGCCGGTCGCGTGGTCAGCTTCTTCCGGCAGGGGGATGAGCTTACCGGGATTGAACAGCCCCTGGGGGTCGAAAGCGGTCTTGATCGCGCGCAGGGCGGCAATCCGCGCCGGGCTGGAGAGCCGAGCCAGTTCCGCGCGCTTCATCTGGCCGATGCCATGTTCGGCCGAGATGGAGCCGCCCGCAGCCACGACCGCGTCATGAACGAAGGCGTTGATCGCCTGACCCTGCGCCGCGATCCAGGCCGGACCATCGCTGGTTCCCTTTGGCGCGCGCACGTGGAAATGCACATTGCCATCGCCCAGATGCCCGAAGGAAGAGGCTGTGGTGCCGGGGAAGGCGGCCTCGGCCGCCGCGGCCGCTTCAATCATGAAGGCCGGCATCTTCGCGACGGGCACGCTGATGTCATATTGCAGCGCCGGCCCCTGCGCGCGCTCGGATTCCGAAAGCGATTCGCGGATCCGCCAGAAGGCTTCGGCCTGGGTTTCGTTGGTGGCGATGGCTGCATCGATGACGATTCCCTGCTCCATGGCCTGCGCCAGGGCGCCTTCCAGCCTTTCGCCAGGGCCCGGATCGGAAAGATCGGCATGATCGATTTCGATCAGAACGTGCCAGGGCGTGCGTGTCTCGATCGGCGATCGGGTACCGGGGATATGCCCCAACACAAATCCCAGGCTGTCGTCGGCAATGACCTCGAACCCTTCGATGCTGTCGCCCAGTGTCGCTTCGGCCAGGCGAAGCAAGCGCAGCGCCTGTTCGGGGCTGTCGACGCCCGCCCAGCCCACCGCGCGCGTGGCGATGGCGGGCACGAGGCGCAGCGACGCGGCGGTGACGATGCCAAGGGTCCCCTCCGCACCGATCAGCAATTGCTTGATGTCATAGCCGCGATTGTCCTTCTTGAGCGCGTCCAGCCCGTCGAAGATACTGCCGTCGGGCAGCACCGCCTCCAGCCCATCGACCAGCGCGCGCATCGTGCCATGACGCAGCACCTGCGTCCCGCCAGCATTGGTGGACACAAGCCCCCCGATCGTTGCGGAGCCTTTTGCGCCCAGGCTTAAGGGAAAACGTCGTCCTTCCGCCCGTGCCGCATCATGCAGGACACTCAATATCACCCCGGCTTCGCAGACCGCGACATTGTCCTGCGCGGACAGGCTGCGGATGCGGTTCATCCGCCGGAGGGACAGGATGAGGGCGGAGCCGTCGGCCGGTGGGGTTGCACCGCCCACCATTGATGTGTTGCCCCCTTGTGGCACCAGCGGCACGCCCAGTTCGGCCGCCAGCTTCACCGTCTCAGCGACAAGGTGCGTGGAATCGGGGGAAAGGATCGCGGCGGCGGCGCCATGATACCGGCCGCGCCAGTCGCTGACCCACGGCGCGATGTCGTCCATATTGGTCGTGACGCCCTTGGGGCCGAGCAGCGCGGTGAAGCGATCTATGATGTCTTGTCCAATCATGGGATAGGCTATGCCCCGGAATTCATCGACTGTTCAACCATCGTGCGTTAGCGTCCCCATCCCATAAAGGGGTCCGACTTGCTTCATTCCGTGCTGCTGCTACTCGCTGCGCCCGCCGCAGAGCCCGTGCAATGGGCGCAGATGACAATCGAGCGCCGCGTCATTATCCGGGTGCCGATGGCGCGCAAAGGCAAGGCGCCGCCCCGTGCCGATCCGCACGCGCGTGACGATTGGGACGAAAAAAAGGGTCCGCGCTGCATCGCCCTTCGTTCCATCCGCAGCGCAAGCATCATCGTGCGTGAGGGCGTGGACCTGCTGCTGGCGGATCAGCATCGTTACCGCGCTCGTTTGGAGCGAGGATGCGATTCGGCGGGCTTTTATTCTGGTTTTTACGTCGAGCCGCATGACGACGGGTCCATCTGTTCAGGGCGGGATGAATTGCAGGCGCGTAACGGCATGACCTGCCAGATAGATAATTTTCGACGGCTGGTACCCGCTGACGGTGACGATTAACGCATCATCTGGCCTCAATCTCTCTGTATTTCTTGACATGGGCGCGATATTTCCGCAATGCGCGGCCGATTTCCGTGCTGCGGACGCGTAGCGCGCATTTTCCTCCTGTCCCGGACCTTTGAATGACTTTTGCCGATCTCGGCCTTTCCGATGAATTATTGAGGGCCGTTACCGAATCCGGTTACGACACGCCTACACCCATTCAGGCGCAGGCGATTCCGTCGGTGTTGATGATGAAGGACATTATCGGCATCGCTCAAACTGGTACGGGCAAGACCGCCAGTTTCGTGCTGCCGATGATCGACATCTTGGCGCATGGCCGCGCCCGCGCACTGATGCCGCGCAGCCTGATATTGGAGCCGACGCGCGAGCTTGCCGCGCAGGTGGCCGAGAATTTCGAGAAATACGGAAAATATCACAAGCTTTCGATGGCGTTGCTGATCGGCGGCGTGCAGATGGGCGATCAGGTCAAGGCGCTGGAAAAGGGCGTCGATGTGCTGATCGCCACACCGGGCCGGCTGATGGATTTGTTCGAGCGGGGCAAAATCCTGCTCAACGGCTGCAACATGCTGGTGATCGACGAAGCGGACCGGATGCTCGACATGGGGTTCATTCCCGACATCGAGCATATCTGCACCAAATTGCCGGCGCAGCGGCAAACGCTGCTCTTCTCCGCGACCATGCCGCCGGTGATCAAGAAACTGGCCGACCGCTTCCTCAGCAATCCCAAGTCGATCGAGGTCGCCCGCCCGGCGACCGCGTCGACCAATATCGCGCAGCATTTGGTCAAGGTGGATGCGCGCAAGAAGCGCGAAGCGCTGCGGGCGTTGCTGGACGGACAGCAGGTGCAGAGCGCCGTCATCTTCTGCAACCGCAAGACGACCGTGCGCGAACTCAACAAGAGCCTGCAACGCGACGGATACAAGTCTGGCGAAATCCATGGCGACATCGATCAGGCGTCGCGTATCGCCGAGTTGGAGCGGTTCCGCGATGGCACGGTCAATATTCTGGTCGCATCGGACGTCGCAGCACGGGGCCTTGACATCAAGGGCGTGAGCCATGTGTTCAATTTCGATGCGCCCTGGCATCCGGACGATTATGTCCACCGCATCGGTCGCACCGGCCGCGCGGGCGCCAAGGGGGTGGCCTATACTTTCGTCACCAAGGACGACGCCGAAGCGATCGACAATATTCAAAAGCTGATCGGCACGAAGATCGACTATGCCGACTTTGCCGGCGAGACGACGGACGCGGAACCCAAGGCTGAGGGCAAGCCGGCCCCAACCAGGACGCGTCGGGCCGAACGTCTGGACGAACAGCGGAAGGATCAACGACGCGAAGAGCGCAAAGCGCCCGCGAGCGGCCAGCGCCAGTCCAAGATGCCCGAAGATGGCCCGGACGAGGGTTGGAACGGCCCGGTTCCCGAATTCCTTTCGGTCGGGTTTGACCATTGATCGTTGCGTAAAGCCGGCCGAACAGTAGTATTTCCGTCATATTCGGTGCGGACTTGTAATAATATGGCGCTATGGATTCGCTCCCAAGGACAGAGTTTCCGGGGACCGTATCATGAACGCCATCACGCGCTTGCCCTTCCTTGGCGATCTGGAACAGGGGGGCGACGATCCATTCCACATCCCTGAACGGGAAGGGGAACGCCGCCGTTATCGCACCATCTGGATTTCCGATATCCACTTGGGCACGCGAGGCTGTAATGCGACGATGCTGATCGACTTCCTCGACAGCGTCGACAGCGAAACCATCTACCTGGTCGGCGATATCATCGACGGCTGGCGGCTCAAGAAGCGCTTTTATTGGCCGCAGGCGCATAATGACGTGGTCTGGCGCATTATGAAGCGCGCCAAGCGCGGTACGCGCGTCGTCTATATTCCCGGCAATCACGATGAAATGTTCCGTCAGTTTACGGGGATGAATTTCGGCGGCGTGGAAATCCGGCGCAAGGCGATCCACGTCACCGCTGATGGCCGCAAGCTGCTGGTGCTGCACGGCGATGAATTCGACACAATCATGCTGGCGCATCGCTGGCTCGCCTTCGTCGGGGACGCGGCCTATACCTTGATGATGCGGCTGAATGTCGTGGTGAACGCAGTGCGGCAGCGCATGGGGCTTCCCTACTGGTCGCTCAGCAAGATGGCCAAGCACAAGGTCAAGAATGCCGTCGAATTCATTTCCAAGTTCGAGGACGTCGTCGCGCACGAAGCAGCGACCCGCGGGGTGGATGGTGTGGTGTGCGGACATATCCACAACGCCGAAATGCGCGAGATTGCTGGCGTGGAATATTATAACGACGGCGATTGGGTCGAAGGCTGCACCGCGCTTGTCGAGCATTTTGACGGTCGAATGGAAGTGTTGCACTGGGCGGACGAGATTGCCGCCCGAACTGCCAAGGAGGTGGGGCGCCATTCCTCCCGGCTTGCCGCTTGACGGAGGAGCCGGTGCGGATCGCGATCGTCACGGATGCCTGGTCGCCGCAAGTCAACGGCGTCGTGCGGACGCTTCAGACGATTGAGGGCGAACTGACGCGGATGGGGCATCCGGTCAAGGTGATCTCGCCTGACCTCTACGGCTCGATCCCGTGCCCGACCTATCCGGAGATTCGTCTGGCTCTGGTGCGCTCGGGCGTCGTCGGCCAGGACATCGCTGCGTTCCGCCCTGATGCGGTGCATCTGGCGACCGAAGGCCCGTTGTGCGTGGCTGCGCGCCGTTGGTGCCTGCGCAGCGGCGTGCCCTTCACGACCGCCTATCATACGCATTTTCCCGATTATGTGTCGCAGCGCACGGGGCTGCCGGCAGCCTGGTTCTGGCGTTACATTCGCTGGTTCCACGGCCCCGCGCAGGCGGTCCTGGTTTCGACGCGATCGGTCCGCGAGCAATTGCGTGCTCATGGCATCGCCAATGTGCGACCATGGGGCAGGGGCGTCGACCTGACCGCCTTCACGCCCGACGCTGCGCCACTGGCGCAATTCGCTGATTTGCCGCGGCCGATCATGCTCTATGTCGGTCGGGTCGCGGTGGAAAAGAATCTCGAGGCTTTCCTCGCCGCCGACCATCCGGGCACCAAGGTCGTGGTCGGCGACGGTCCCGCGCGCGCCGCCTTGGAACGAGCCTGGCCTCAAGCGCGCTTTCTGGGGTCCCTGTTCGGCGCGGATCTGGCGGGTGCTTATGGCGGCGCGGACGTGTTCGTCTTCCCCAGCCGTACCGACACATTCGGCCTGGTAATGATAGAAGCGCTGGCTTGCGGAACGCCCGTGGCGGCTTTTCCCGTGACAGGGCCTGTCGACATCGTAACGCCGGAAACCGGCGCCCTGTCCGACGATCTGAGCGAGGCCATCGCTGGTGCCTTGCAGCGGGATCGGGCGGCGTGTGCGGCCTATGGGCGCAGTTTCAGCTGGGATCGCAGTGCCCGCGAGTTTCTCTCAGGGCTCCACGCGATCGACCCGGACGTCATCGAAAGCGCCGCCTGACGCATCACATGCCGGATTATCTTGCCGGAACCGGCGGGATGGACTATCCCTGCTCTGTCGTGGCCGCCCTGCTTGGGCGGCCCTTATCGTTTTTACGTGCCGGAGAAGTCCCGTGTCCCAGCCTCTCATGCCCCATGCGACCGCCAGCTGGCTGGTCGACAATACCGCGCTGAGCTTTGACCAGATCGCGGAATTTTGCGGGCTGCATATCCTTGAAGTGCAGGCGATCGCCGATGACACCGCCAGCATCAAATATACCGGGCGCGATCCCGTCCGCGCGCACGAAATCACCATGGACGAAATCCATAAGGGTGAAGCGAACCCGGACTATAAGCTCAAGATGCTGAAAGGGCCCGAACCCGTGCGCCGGACCAAGGGGCCGCGCTATACGCCGGTCAGCAAGCGGCAGGACAAGCCCGACGGCATCGCATGGATTTTGCGCAACCATCCCGAAATTTCGGATGGCGCGATCGGCAAGCTGATCGGCACGACCCGCACCACCATTGCCGCCATCCGCGACCGGACCCATTGGAACATCAGCAACATCACGCCGAAGGATCCAGTGACGCTGGGTCTGTGTTCGCAGCGCGAACTGGATGCGCTGGTGGTGCGGGCGGCGAAGAAGGCTGGTATCGAGGCGCCGACCGATTCGCGCCTGGACGGCGACCGCGAGGCGCTGATCGAGGAACTGCGGCGCGAGCGAGAAGATGCCGTGCGTCGTGCCGAAGATGCCCTCAAGAGCGAGTCCGGCTTCATTTCCAGCGCCGCGACGATCATCGATCCTTTCAGCAGCAACAAGGGCGAGGTCTGATGCCGTAGCGTCAGCGGCTCTTATGAGGCTGGCGCTGGAAATCAGACGTTTCTCAAGGGCTGCGTCCGCACGGGACGCAGCCCTTTTTCATTGGTTGACGCTTGCGTAAAGCGCGGGCGCGCCATACACTCCAGGGCATGGAGAGCATCGAAAAGATCCTGAAGGACAAGTATCGCCATCCCGCGCAGTGGGATCAGACCTTTCCGCCGATGTCGATGGGGCAGATGGTGACGGACAGCGCGCTGGCGCATCCAACCGCCCATATGGTCGATTTCATGGGGCGCAAATTCAGCTATGGCGAAATGTACGACCAGATCCGCCGCGTGGCCTGTGGGCTACAGGCCATGGGCGTGCAGAAGGGCGATCGGGTCGGCCTTTATCTGCCCAACACCCCCCATTATGTCGCGGCCTATTATGGCGCGCTGATGGCGGGCGCCATCGTCGTCAATTTCTCCCCCCTCTATACCGCCGCCGAACTGGAGCATCAGGTCGAAGACAGCGGCACGAAAATCCTCTTTACCCTGTCTGCCAAGGCGTTGCTGCCAACCGCGATGGAGGTGCTGGAACATAGCACGCTCGAAACGCTGATCGTGGGATCGGTGGCCGAGATGCTGCCGCCGGTCAAATCCTTGCTGTTCCGCTGGTTCAAGGCCAGCGAAAGCGTGGCGATCCCCGATGATCCGCGGATCATCCGCTATGACCGGTTCATGACCAACAAGGGCGATTGCGCGGTCGCCCAGATCGATCCCGTCAACGACGTCGCCCTGCTGCAATATACCGGCGGTACGACCGGCACGCCCAAGGGCGCGATGCTGACGCACCAGAATCTGACAGCCAATGCGCGTCAGGCACAGGCGATCGACCCGCACCAGCATGAACCCGATCGCATCATCGCGGTCCTGCCGTTTTTCCATGTGTTTGCTAACACCTGTACGCTCAACCGCACGGTGGTGAATGGCGGCGAAATGGTGATGTTGCCCCGCTTCGACGCGGCGCAGGTGCTGGCCGCCGTTCAGCGCGTTAAGGCAACGTCCCTGCCGGGCGTGCCGACGATGTTTCAGGCGCTGCTGGATCATCCCGCGATCCGCAATATCGATTTCTCGTCACTGCGCGCCTGTATTTCGGGCGGTGCGCCGCTGCCTCTGGAGCTCAAGCAGAAATTCGAGGCGGCGACTGGCGCACATCTGATCGAAGGCTATGGGCTGACCGAAACCAGCCCGATCGTCTGCACCAACCCTTATGAGGGGCTCAACAAGAGCGGCACGGTGGGGCAGCCTGTTCCCGCAACCCGCGTGAAGCTGGTGGATCGCGAAGATCCCACGCGGCCGCCGCCCGAAGGCGAGCCGGGCGAACTTCTGTTCGCGGGGCCGCAGATCATGAAGGGCTATTGGAACCGGCCGGACGCTGACGCGAAGGTCTTTGTCGGGGAATATATCCGCACGGGCGATGTCGGCATCATTGACGAAGATGGCTATGTGAAGATCGTCGACAGGTTGAAGGACATGATCGCTGTCGGCGGGTTCAAGGTGTTCCCCAGCCAGGTCGAATCCGTGCTCTACCATCATCCTGCGGTGAAGGAGGCGCTGGTGATCGGCGTTCCTGACCATTATCGCGGCGAGCAGCCCAAAGCGTTCGTGACCCTGAACGATGGGCATGAGATTGACGGCCCTGCGCTCAAGGAGTGGGTGAACCCACAACTGGGCAAGCATGAGCGTGTCTGCGATGTTGAGGTCCGCTTGAACCTTCCCAAGACCCTGGTCGGCAAGCTGTCACGCAAGGAACTGGTGGCCGAGGAGCGGGCAAAGGCGCAGGCGGCCGCGCTGGAGGCTGGAACCACGGCCTGATCCTTCCTATCTGATTGCCTCATAGAGATTTGAGGAATGACGAAATGGCGGAAGAAGTCGCAACGCTGGCCGGCGGATGCTTTTGGTGCACCGAAGCGGTGTACCAGAATTTGAAAGGCGTGAAGACGGTCGAAAGCGGCTATATCGGCGGCACGATGCCCAATCCGACCTATGAGCAGGTTTGTTCGGGCAACACGGGCCATGCCGAAGCCATCCGCATCACCTTCGATCCCGACGTCATTTCCTATGGCGATTTGCTCGACATATTTTTCGCCACCCATGATCCCACGACGCTCAACCGTCAGGGCAATGACATCGGCACGCAATATCGGTCGGCGATCTTTCCGCATTCCGCCGAACAGGAGCAGGAAGCACGCGCCGGTATCGAGCGGGCGCAGGCCGATCAGTCCGCACCGGTCGTGACGGCCATAGAGCCGCAGGCGCCTTGGTATCCCGCCGAGGACTATCATCAGAACTATTGGGATAGGGTCGGGGACCAGAATCCCTATTGCATGGCGGTCATACCGCCCAAGCTGGCCAAGTTGCGCAAAGGATTTGGGGAGCGTCTGGACGGCTGATCGTTCGCTTATTTGCTGTGTGTATATTCTGTCGTGACGACGGCGCCGCCCTTCCGGTGGCGTCTGTCGGGCATATCCTCTATGGACGACACGCGCACATCAGCAACTGGCGGGGACGGACCGATGAACAAGGCAATGATATTGGCGGGGCCATTGCTGCTACTGGGACTGACCGGATGCGTCCGCACGGTGGCCAGCGTCGTTACCGCGCCAGTCA
The DNA here is from genome assembly GCF_002431195.1 of Sphingobium sp. UBA5915. Lineage (NCBI taxonomy): Bacteria > Pseudomonadati > Pseudomonadota > Alphaproteobacteria > Sphingomonadales > Sphingobiaceae > Sphingobium > Sphingobium sp. UBA5915. The sequence goes on from NZ_DJDV01000088.1 coordinate 63,338, forward strand.
GGGCGGGCTCGCAGGTTGCCGACTGGGCAACCACTAGCCAGGATGAGGCGGACCGCAATTATGGCCGCAAGATGCGCGAGAAGGAAGCGCGCGAAGGCCGGGAGGCGAAAAAGGCCGAAAAGGCGCGTCGCAAACAATGTCGCAAGGCGGGCTATGAACGCTGCGACTGATGCGGCGCCCTGATCGCAGGTCGATTATGCCGCCGCGCGTTTCAGCCGATCATTGATCGCCACGCCAATGCCTTCCGGGGGGATCGGGGCCACGGCGATCCGTGCAGCGGTGCTCGCGTCGGCGATATGTAATGCCGCAAACAAGTTCGCGCCCGCTTCGCGCAGATTGGCTTCGGGGCTGAGGTTGATGTGGCACGGCATCAGGCCAAATCCGATCAGATATTCGTCCGCCTCCGCCCGAAGGGCTTCCAGGCGGACGGCCTTGGCGGGCGCATAATGGCTTTCCAACTGGCCAGGCGCTTCGATCGCAGCATCCGCCAGTCCGACGACGACGGGAAGTCCGATGGCCTTGCCCAGCATCGCGGCCGTCACGGGGCCGGGTCGCAATAATCGTATCCGGTCCGTTTCCGGGGCGGCGATGGTCGATTCCAGCCCCTCGCTGGTCGGCCCTTCGTCCAGCACCATGCGCACCTTGCCATTCAGGCTGGCCAGCACATGCTCGGCGCGCGTCGGGCTGATCGATCCGCTGCGATTGGCCGAAGGCGCGGCCAGGGGGCGGCCGCTTTCGCGGATCAGCGCACGCATCGCGGGATGGGCGGGCAAGCGCAACGCGACGGTCGGCAATCCGGCCGTCACCAAATGCGACAACCCGCTATCTGCTCGTACCGGCAGCACCATGGTCAGCGGTCCAGGCCAGAATTGCGCGGCCAGCGTTTCCGCCGTGGTCGACAGATGAGCCAGTGAGCGCGCCATGTCCATATGCGCGACATGCACGATCAGCGGATTGAAACTCGGCCGGCCTTTGGCGCTGTAGATTGCGGCCACGGCGTTATTGTCGGTCGCGTCAGCCGCCAAGCCATATACTGTCTCGGTCGGCACCGCGACCGGCTCGCCCGCGCGGATCAACAGCGCCGCTTCCCTGAGCGATTCAGCGCCATAGCGGCAGGATCGTGTGGAATAGACTGGATTTGCGATGGTCACGGCCCCCACGCTATAGACCCCTGAATGACCGAGTAAAAGGCCATTGCGTCAGCACAATGACATGGGGCACCACATCGCTTCCCCTTCACTATGGAAATGATCTAAGGCCGCCCGATGAACGACGCTCTTTTAACCCGCATTGCTGAAGCACTGGAGCGACTGGCGCCGCCGACGGCCTCTTGCGCTGATCTGGCCGCCGCGCCGGCCTATATCTGGGATGGGCATGCCGTCCATCCGGTTCAGGATTTCGCACCTGTCGATTATGATTTGCTGACAGGGATCGATGCGCAGAAGGAAGCGCTCCTGGCCAACAGCGCTCGCCTGGCGGACGGCTATGCTGCGCATGACGTGCTGCTGTGGGGCGCGCGCGGCACGGGCAAGTCTGCGGCGGTGGCCGCTGTCGTCGGCAAGTTGCAGCAGGGCGGTCGGGATATCGCGCTGATACAATGCGCCATTGACCAGCTGGCCAGCCTGCCGTCGCTGTTCGCACTGCTGCGGGGCAGCGACCGTCCCTTCGTGCTGTTCCTTGATGATCTGGGTTTTGACGAGCAGGGCGCTGGCGACGCCCGCGCCCTGCGGTCGCTGCTGCAGGGCGGCACAGCGGCGCGTCCGGCCAATGTGCGACTTTACGTTACGTCTAATCGCCGTCACATCGTGCCGCGCCACCTGACCGAGCAGGATGATCCGATCAATCCGCGCGATGTGATCGATGACAAGATGGCGCTGTCGGATCGCTTCGGCCTCAGTCTCGGCTTTCACGCAATCGATCAGGACGCTTATGTCGCGATCGTCAACGGCTATGCGCAAACGCTGGGGCTGACCGTCGACCGGCTGGAGGCCATTCAATGGGCGACCCAGCGCGGCAGTCGGTCGGGCCGCGTCGCCTGGCAATATGTGGTCGAACTGGCCGGGCGGAACGGACTGACGATCTGATCGCCAGCCCTATCACTCACTTGGCCTTCGCAACGCGCCAGACGATCCCGCCGACATCATCGCTGACCAATAGGGCGCCCTGCGCATCCGCCGTCACATCGACAGGGCGGCCATGGGCGTCGCCATCCTCGTCCAGGAACCCGGTCAGCACATCGACCGGCTTCGTCCTGCCGGCCTCTCCGTCATTGAAGCCGACGAACACCACCTTGTAGCCAGCGGCCGGCTTGCGGTTCCAGCTGCCATGCAGGCCGACGAACGCGCCGTCGGTAAAGGGCGCGCCGAGTTTCACCTTGTCGGCAAAAGCCAGACCGAGCGGCGCGACATGGTTGCCCAGCGCATAATCGGGGCGCTTGGTATATTCGCGAATTTCCGGGCGCTGCGGCTGGACACGGCGATCCTCATACCCGCCCCAATAATTCCAGGGCCAGCCGTAGAAGGCGCCAAATTCGATCCGCGTCAGATAATCGGGGACAAGGTCCGCGCCCAGCATGTCGCGCTCATTGACAACGCCCCATAGCGCCCCGCTCTTGGGTTCGAAGGCAAGGCCGACAGGGTTGCGCAGACCGGACGCAAAGACGCGCTTATACCCGTTCCTGGGGTTCACTTCGAACACCACCGCGCGGTTGCGCTCGCGCTCCAGCCCATTTTCGCCGATATTGCTGTTCGACCCGACGCCGATGTACAGCAGCCCGTCGGGCGATGCGACCATGCTCTTGGTCCAATGCTGGTTGGGCGATTGGGCGGGCAGGTCGATGATCTTGCGCCCGGCGGCGCTGATCTTCGTGTCGCCTTCCTTGTACGGGAAGGCCATCAGCGCATCGGTATTGGCAACGTAAAGCGTGTCGCCGATCAAAGCCATTCCGTAGGGCGAGTTCAGGCCCGTCAGAAATGCCGTCTTGGTATCGGCCCTGCCGTCCTTGTCGGTGTCGCGCAGCAGGGTAATACGGTTGGCCGAAGGAACGCCAGCACCCGCCTTGTCCATCAAGTAGTTCATGACCCGCTGGACGATGCCGTCCTTGGGGCGCGGCGGGCTGTTGGTTTCGGCGACCAAGATGTCGCCATTGGGCAGCCGCAGCAGGGATCGCGGATGCGCCAGGCCCTCGGCAAACCGGTCGACCGCCAATCCCTTGGCGGCAACGGGTTTCTCGCCGGCCTTCCACGGCTTGACCTCGGCAATATTCACCGTCGGGATCATCTCGCTGCGAGGGCTGGTGAAAACCGGTTCCCGGCCCGTATCGGCGCCTGCCGGCAATCGGGCTGTGTCGCCCTGGGCCAGATAGAGAAATCCACCGCCAACGAGCGCGAGGGCGACGAGGGGGAGGGCAATGAGATGCTTGTTCATGCGCCACATCTATGCGCCGATCGGGTGTCGGGCAAGGTTATTGCCCCGTTGCAACGGCGCTTATTTGCCGCGTTCGCCCAGATAGATCAGCAAGGCGATAATGATACCCAGCGCCAAACCGCTTAGCAACCCGATCGTCGGCTGACCCAACAGGCCGCCGCCGATCGTGCCGGCGAGAATCAGCAGCGCGATGATCGCGCCGGAACCGGTCGGATTGGAACGACGATCCTTCATGGCGCTGTCCTTGCCATGCTAATCTGATTGAAGCCAGCGCCTTTGCGACCCTGTCCAAAATGGGTCGAACGATCCCGAAGCGGGATATTCGTCCCGAAACGGGATATGCCTAAACGCGTCTTCATCATAGTCTCCCAGCGTTTTCGTTGATCCGCCTGGATGGCATGTTTCTTGGGTCGGCCGATGGATATCAAAAGGGGGAGCGGGGGCGCACCATGCAATTGCCATATCTGTCCGGCCGCAAAAGCGTTGACGACGCGGCCGATCTGATCAGCCGATTTGGCGCCAATGCTGGCTATGAAGCGGCCGCCCGTGCCGGTCGAAGCCTGGACCAGGGCAACCATATCCATTTCTGTCACTGGCGGCAGATAGAACGGCTCATCCTTTTGCTGGCAATTGATCAGCCGGCCGGTACCGTCCACTGACGATGGCTTAAAGGCGCAGCCCAGCGGTCTCGGGCAATCCGGCAAGGATATTGAGATTCTGCACGGCCGCGCCGGCCGCGCCCTTGCCCAGATTGTCAAGCGCGGCCACCAGCCGGGCCTGGCCGGTGTCCGGGTTGCCGAACAGGAACAATGCCAGTCGATCGGTCGCGCCCACATATTCCAGCGGCACGCCGGACATGGCCGCGCTGTCCTCCAGCGCGGCGACGGTGACGATCGGCGACTGCCCATAGGCCGACGCCAGCGCGTCGTGAATGTCGGCCAGCGATGGCGTGCCCGGCATGGCGCGCAGTTGCAATGGCACTTCCACGATCATGCCGCGATAGGCATTGGCCACCGCAGGCGCGAAGAGGGGCGGGTGCGTCAATCCGGAATAGCGGGTCATTTCCGGCACATGCTTGTGCCCGAGGCTAAGGCCATAGGGGCGGAAGGCGCTGGGCTGCGCGGCGTCGCCCTCATAGTCCGCAATCATCGCCTTGCCGCCGCCCGAATAGCCCGATGCGCCGGACACTGTGACCGGCCAGTCAGCTGGAATGAGCCCGGCGAGCACCAGCGGGCGCACCAGCGCAAGGAAACCCGTGGGCCAGCAACCCGGGTTGGCGACGCGGCGGCTTGCGGCCAGGCGGTCCCGATGTCCCGGCTCCAATTCCGGAAATCCATAGGTCCATCCGTCGGCCACGCGATGCGCGGTCGATGCGTCGATCACGCGCGTATGATCATTGTCGATCAGCGCCACCGCCTCGCGCGCGGCGTCGTCGGGCAGGCACAGGATCACGATGTCCGCAGCATTCAGCGCGTCGCGCCGGGCGACCGCATTCCTGCGATCCTCCAGATCGAGCGCGATGAGCGAGAGTTCCTGCCGGCCCGCGAGCCTTTCGGCGATTTCGATCCCGGTCGTCCCATGCCCGCCATCGATGAAGACATTCGTGGTCATAAGCTTACCCTGCGCCGCGCGATGATCGGACTGAGATGGTCCGCCGCCAGCCGGGCGACGACGTCGACCAGAGGTTCCTTCACCACGGCCATCCAGTGCGCGTTCGCATGCAATAGAGTAGCGCCGTCCGTCATGATGCCGACATGGCCGGGAAAGAAGATGAGGTCGCCACGTTTCAGCCCTGCGTCGCTTTCGATGGGCGTGCCGATCCCTTCGCTTTGCAGGTCGGTATCGCGCGGCACGCTGAGTCCTGCTCGGCCGAGCGCCACCTGGACCAGGCCGGAGCAGTCAATGCCGCGATGCCCGCGTCCGCCCCAGACATAGGGCTTGCCCAGGTGCCGTTCGGCCAACGAAACCCAATCGGCGGTCGACTCGGTTAAAGGCGCGGCATGGCGCAGATGCACAAACCCATCCCCGCAGGCGATGAAGTCACCACAATGCTCGCCCGTAAACCTGGCCCCAAGCGGCCAATAGTCCGCGATCGGCGATTTGATGTCGGGCGCGCTGAACAGGGGCGCGGTCAATGCCGTTACCCGATGGGTGGGCTGTTCCTCAACATCCAGCGCATCGCGCCGGATATAGCCGACATAGCCGTCATGCCCGCAAAAACCCCAAGCCCAGTCCGTGGTTACGTCCAGCGCGTGGAAGACTTCGCCACGCAGCAGTTCGCTGATCGCTTCGGCCGTTGGCGATGCCGCGGCCAATATGGGGGTGCCGGGCGCAACGCATGTCAATGCAACCGCCCGCGCATAATGAGCGGAAAAGAGCGTTCCTGCTAGCGAAAGATCGGCCAGGTCGCCACGCGCCGCATGAACGCGCCGGTCCAGCGCGGCCGAACGGCCTTGCAGTTTGAACCGGGTTCTTTCAGGCGGAGCGTTCCGCAGCGGGGTTGTCCATCCGTTCATCGCGCGCGGTTCCTGCGATGAAAAGGTGAAAGGCGTCAAGAAATTCCGCGCCTTTGGGCGTTCGGGTGATGAAAATATTGCGACGGTCGGCAACATCGCGCTCACGCCGCAGATAGCCGAGCGCCGATAATTTGTTGAGCGCGCGCGTGATCACCGGCTTTGAGACATGCAGCGTTTCGGCAAGGCCCCGGACGGTATGCGGCCCCGAGCTGATATACACCGTCATCATCAGGGCCATTTGGCGATTGGTGAGGTCGGGTTTGCCCGAGCGCACATAATCGACCAGCGTCGACATCCACTGACGCAGCAACGGGATGCCCGGGCGGTTGGTCTCGGCGGAGGACTGACTGGCTGAAAGGGCGTTCATGCCCGCTTAACGCGCGATGGCCAATCCGGTTGCGTAACGGATAGGCCTTTGTAAATGCATCATCGTTCGGGGCGGTAGCGATCCTGAAGCAATCTGAATATGGCGCGCATCCCCAACGCTTCGCCACCCTTGGGGCGGCCGGGTTTGGCGGACGGACGCCAGGCGAATGTATCGAGATGGAGCCAGGGTGTGTTGTCCGGAACGAAGCGTTTCAGGAACAAGGCTGCGGTGATCGCGCCGGCAAAGCCGCCATCACCGGCATTGTTGATGTCGGCCACGTCGGATTTGAGCATATCGGCATAGGGATCCCACAGCGGCAACCGCCACAGCGGGTCGTCGACGTCGGTGCCATGGGCGATTGCTTGCCCCGCAAGATCATCGTTGTTGCAGAATAAGGCGGGCAGATCGGGGCCGACCGCGACACGCGCAGCACCCGTCAGCGTGGCGAAATCGATCACCAGGTCCGGCCTGTCTTCGCCGGCGCGAGTCAGTGCGTCCCCCAGCACAAGGCGGCCTTCGGCATCGGTATTGCCGATTTCGACGGTCAGCCCCTTGCGGCTGCGTAGGATGTCGCCCGGGCGAAAGGCGTTCGCGCCAATGGCGTTTTCGGCCGCGGCGATCAGAAGATGCAGCCGGACCGGCAGACGGTTCGCCATGATCAATTGTGCAAGCGCAAGCGCGTGGGCCGCCCCGCCCATGTCCTTCTTCATCAGGCGCATGCCCGATGATGGCTTGATGTCGAGGCCGCCGCTGTCGAAACAGATGCCCTTGCCTACCAGAGCGAGGCGAGGGTGGGCCGGCTCGCCCCATTCCAATTCTATCAATCGCGGCGCAAAGCTGCGGTCGGCGGCCTTGCCCACGGCATGGATCATGGGAAAGCCCTGCTCCAGTGCATCCCCGCGGGTGGTGGTGACGCGGGCGCCGAATGGTTGCGCGACGCGTTCCACCGCCTGCTCCAGATCAGGCGGCCCCATGTCGGCAGCCGGAACATTGACCATGTCCCGCACCAGCGCGGTTGCACGGGCCAGATGCAGGGTCGGTTCAATACGGGCGACGTCTTGGGTCAGAAGGACCTTGGGACCCGTTGAATTGTCGTCCTGCCGATAGCGGTCGAACCGATATTGCGCCATCAGCCAGCCAAGCGCCGCGTCACCCGCCCGACCATCGACGAGCCGATACTGCCCCTCCGGCAAGGCCTCCGCCAATTTGGCGAGGCACCAGGGGCCCATTTTTCCCCGATCCGGCACGACCGTGACGACCGACCAATCATGCTGATCCCCGCCCCACAACAGCGCATGATCGCCAATCTTGCCGCGAAACTTCTGCGCTGAGAGCATGTGCCGAGTCGAGGCGGATTGTCCGCTGTTCCACGCGTCGTAGCTGTCGGGATCCAGCAATTGGATCATGTGCGCGGGCTGTCGGTTGTCTGTTTTGAGCAGGTCGGAAAAGTCGATCATGCCGCCGATGTAAGGGAAAGATCAGGAGGAGGGGAAGAGGCAATTTCCCATCGCGCGCGTGGCACGGCCGACCCATTCCGTCTTTGCCTCCCTCGGCCAATCGGCCTAGAAGGAATGAAAGAAGAAACAAGGAGATGGACAATGACACACGGAGATGACCGCAGTTTGCAGGCGGCGCGCGCCAGGGCCTATGCGCTCGCTGAAACCGGCCGTTTTGACAATGGCAATGCGGTTCAGCAGGCGCTGATCGCCGAAGGCTGGTCGAATGCCGGTCGCGCGCTGGAAAGCGACTATGCACGCCAGGCAGTCGGCGAGCGCTGCCGGGCCGCCCAGGCGCAGGCGCACTGATGCGCGGCGGCGGGGTGATGGCGGTTGCGGTGCTTTTGGCAGCTTGCTCGCCAACAGCAGATGAAACCGCCGGCAATTCGGTTTCAAACGCAGGCGCCACGCAATTTGCCAATCATATGGCGGGTGTGAGCCGGCCGCCTTCATCCCCTGCCGCCCCCTTTTCGCAAAGCGACAAGACCGAATTTCTGGAATTCGCCTATGCCTATCCCGCTGAGGCAGCGGCGATTCCGGCGCTGGTCGACAAGTTTCGCAAAGCGATGGAGGCAGGCAAGGCCGACGCCCTCAAGATGGCGCGGGAAGATAGTGAGTCGGCGAAAAAGGCGGGTTATCCGTTTCGGCCTCACAGTCTTGAAACAGAATGGACGGTCGCGGCCGATACGCCGCGTTTCCTGTCGCTCCGCTCGCAGACCTATGTCTATACCGGTGGCGCCCATGGCATGACGGGATATGACACCGTTCTATGGGATAAAGAGCGCCAGCGAGAAACCAGCGTCAAGGCGCTGATGACGTCGCCCACTGCTTTTGCCGCCGCCATTCGCGATCGCTTTTGTGCCGAACTGGACAAGCAGCGCGCGGAGAAACGGGGCGAACCGGTCGTTGCTGGTGACGATGATTTCACCAAATGCATCGATCCGCTGGATCAGGTTCTGGTGCCAGCCTCCAAGGACAGTAAGCTGATCGACAGCATGACCGTGATCATCGGTCCCTATAGCGCCGGTCCTTATGCCGAGGGGACGTATGAAGTGACGCTTCCGGTGGATGCCGCGATGCGCAAGGCGATCAAGACCGAGTATCAGGACGCCTTTCTGACGCCCTGATCATCGGGGCCAAGGCTTTGGCGGAACCGTCTGTGTTTCAGGCGGGAACGCCGTAGAGATCATGGTCGTCGGCATCCTCCACCACGATATCGACAATGTCCCCGGCGCGATGTCCCTCGCCGACATCGCGTAGGAATACATTACCGTCGATTTCCGGCGCATCCGCCTGGCTGCGTGCCGTCGCGCCGATGCTGCCATCCTCGTCGGGTTCGCCGACTTCATCGATGATGACGGGCAGAATGCGGCCGACCTTAGCCTGCAATTTGGCGGCGCTGATGCCCGCCGTCCTTTCCATGATCCGCTGGTAGCGTTCTTCCTTGACCTCTTCGGGCACGGCATCGGGCAGAGCGTTGGCCGCCGCGCCCTCCACCGGTTCGAACCGGAACGCGCCGACACGGTCAAGTTGCGCTTCATCCAGCCAGTCGAGCAGATATTGGAAATCCGCCTCCGTCTCGCCGGGGAAACCGACCACGAAGGAAGAGCGGATCGCGATGTCCGGGCAGATGCCGCGCCACTTGCGGATGCGATCAAGCACCTTGGCTTCGTTGGCCGGCCGCTTCATCGCCTTGAGCACATTGGGGGCGGCATGTTGGAAGGGGATGTCCAGATAAGGCGTCAGTAGGCTGTCCGCCATCAGGGGGATGACCTGATCGACATGCGGATAGGGGTAGACATAGTGGAGCCGCACCCATGGTGCGCGCCCCTCCGCCGTGCGCAACTGGCCCAGTTCTCGAGCAAGATCGGTCATGTGCGCCCGGACATCGCGGCCCTTCCATTGCCGCACATCATGGCGGGTATCGACGCCATAGGCCGATGTGTCCTGGCTGATGACCAGCAATTCCTTCGTGCCCGCCGCGACCAGCTTTTCCGCTTCGCGCAGCACCGCATCGATACGCCGGCTTACCAGGTCGCCGCGAATTGAGGGAATGATGCAGAAGGAACAGCGGTGATTGCATCCTTCGCTGATCTTCAAATAGCTGTAGTGACGCGGTGTGAGCTTGAGGCCCCCTTCGGGCACCAGATCGACAAAGGCATTGGGGATGGGCGGGGAGGCGTCATGCACAGCATTGACGACCTGCTCATATTGATGCGCGCCCGTGACGGCCAGCACCTGCGGGAATTTCGCGCGGATGACCTCTGCTTCGTCACCCATGCAGCCGGTCACGATGACGCGGCCATTTTCCGCAATCGCTTCGCCGATGGCTTCGAGCGACTCTTCCTTGGCCGAGTCGAGAAAACCGCAAGTGTTGACGAGCACGACGTCCGCGCCCGCATAGTCAGCGGACATCTGATAGCCGTCGGATCGCAATTTGGTCAGGATACGCTCGGAATCGACCAGATTTTTGGGACAGCCGAGCGACACCATGCCGATCTTCGGCGCGTCTGGGATTTTGGTTGCCATGATCGGCGCGCACATAGGGATTTTTGCGGCCAATGTCACGGAAAACGACTCAGACAGGCGGCAGGGCGTTCCCATGTCCGTCGCCCTCGGCGATTTCAATGATGACATCGCCGGTCTGCAACCGCCGGGAATCCTCCTCCCAGAAACCGATGGGGCGCTTGCCCCGATAGACCCGCAGGCCAAGGCCGGTGCGGATGGCGGACAGCGGCTGGCCGATTTCCTCCGGCAGCACCGCCCGTTCGATCAATTTTACCCGGCCCCCGGACGCGGCCAGATCCGCCATATAATCGGCAATATGCTCGCCGGTTGTGCTGCCGGCCAGCAGCAGCCCGGCAAAGCTTACAGGGTTGATGACCGTCGTCGCGCCGGCCTGCCGCGCGGGCACTTCATTATCCTCGTTCCGCACGACGATGCTGATTGGCAGGCGAGGGGCCAGATGGCGGGCCGTCAGGGTGATCAGGATCGACGTATCATCGCGCCCCGCAGACACGATCATGCTACGCGCCCGATGGATGGCGACATCCTTCAGCGTCTTGTCGCGGGTCGAATCGCCGCACAGCACGTTGCACCCATGGGCTTCGGCCAGCTCCAGCGCCTTTTCGCTGCCATCGATGACGACGATTTCGCGAGGATCGGTGCCGCGCGCCAGCAGTTCATGCACCGCCTCCTGCCCGCTGGTGCCAAAGCCTGTGACGATGATGTGATTGTGCAGATCGGCCTGGATGCGTGCCATGCGCCACCTGTAAAAAATGTTGCGGAGAAAGAGATTATAGGCCGTGCCAAGGAAAATCAGCCAGACAAAGAGCCGGATTGGCGTAACAAACAGGGCTTCGAACAGGCGGGCTTCGGGTGTGATCGGGACAATGTCGCCATAGCCAACGGTCGTGACCGTGACCGTCGTGAAATACAGGACATCAATGAAGCTGATCTGATTGTCGAGATTATCCTTCAGCCCGTCTCGCCCGATCCAGTGGAGGAGCAAAACCAGCGAGATCAGCCCGAACAGCAACAGGACGCGCCAAGTCAGGTCCATCCACATCGGCATTGACGATCTGCGCCGCAGAAAGCCCGCCATGGCCGAGGGGGCGTTTGCCTTGTCGATCCTCATGCTGGGGGCAACTTGCCGAGGGGATCGACTGGCGCGCGGTCCTTGCGCAGTTCGAAATGCAATTTGGGCTTGCTGGCATAGCCGGTGTCGCCGGTCAGCCCAATCACCTGTCCCTTGGACACTTTCTGCCCGCGGACCACATCGACCCGGCTGGCATGGCCATAGGCGCTGACCCAGCCGCTGCCGTGATTGATCAGGACGAGGCCGCCAAACACCGCGACCTTGTCGCCGGCATAGGCGACGACACCGTCGGCCGATGCGCGGATGGGCGTGCCAACAGGGGCAGCGATGTCGATGCCATTATTCTTCGATCCGCTCTGGCCCGGCCCGAACCGGGAAAGGATGGTTCCGTGCAGGGGCCATGCAAAGCTGCCGGCAAAACCGGATGGCTGGGCAATCGGCGCATTGGATGGCAGCGGCCTGGGCTTGGTGGAAGCTGCGACCACTGGCGCGTTGTCCCGCGCGGCCGGCTGGCCGCCGGTCAATACATCGTCAATGTCGATGCGGAACGCGGCTGCCCGCTGCTCCAGCGATCGGGCATCGCCCGTCGGAGCATCAGGCAGCAACAGACGTTGGCCGCGCCGCAGGACATAGGGCTCCTCCAGCCCGTTCGCTTCCACGATGCGGCGCCAGGGAACGGCGTAGGCGGCGGCGATCGCGATGCCTGTTTCGCCTTCAGCGACGAGGTGATAGCGGCCGCCGGGTATGCGGAGTGTCTGCCTGACCCGCAGGGCATAGGGCGGCGACAGCCCATTGGCCTTGGCGATGATTTCCGATCCAGCCCCGGTGCGATTGCCGACGCCACGCAACGTGTCCCCCGCGCGCACGACATAGTTGGAAGCGGGGACAGTCCGGGCATTGGCGACGACTTGCTGCGCGGTCCAGACCGGCTCTGGTTCAGCCAATCGCACCGTGGTTGCGTCGGCGCCAAGATCGGGCGGCGGCGTCGGCACAGCAATGGCCGCGGCATCCCGCTCGGCCCGCTGCGGGATGCAGCCTGTGAGCAACAGCGGGCCGATGGCGCAAAGGAGCGGACGGGAGGAAACAGGCATCTATGTCTGTGTATCGCATCAGAGCGCGCTTGCCAGCCCTCAAGCAGCGCAGATATTCACGCGGGAGGACAGGAAGTGCTGCTCTTACCGCGGCTCCAGCTTCGTGACCCCGCCCATATAGGGTGCCAGCGCGTCAGGGATGACGACGCTGCCGTCGGCTTGTTGACAATTTTCCAGTACCGCGACCAGTGTGCGCCCAACGGCAAGGCCCGAGCCGTTCAATGTATGCAGGAACACCGTCTGCTTGCCGCCGTCCGGCCGCATACGCGCGTTCATGCGCCGCGCCTGGAAGTCACCGCAATTGGAGACCGAACTGATTTCCCGATAAGTGTCCTGGCTGGGCAGCCAAACCTCAAGATCATAGGTCTTGCGTGCGCCAAACCCCATGTCCCCCGTGCACAACAGCATCTTGCGATAGGGCAGGGCGAGCGCCTGGAGAATGCCCTCCGCGGCGGCGACCATGCGTTCATGTTCGGCCTCCGACTCTTCGGGCCGGCAAATCGTCACCAGTTCCACCTTTTCGAACTGGTGCTGGCGAATGAAGCCGCGCGTATCCCGGCCGGCCGATCCGGCTTCGGACCGGAAGCAGGGCGTCAAAGCCGTCAGGCGCAGCGGCAGGCGCTCTTCCGGCACGATCTGGTCCGCAACCAGATTGGTGAGCGACACCTCGGCGGTGGGAATAAGCCACCGACCATCCGTGGTCTTGAACAGGTCTTCGGCAAATTTTGGCAACTGGCCCGTTCCGAACAGCGCCGCATCCTTGACGAGCAGCGGGACGATCGTTTCCTCATAGCCATTCGCCACCGTCTGCTGATCCAGCATGAACTGGGCGAGCGCGCGATGAAGCCGCGCCATCTGTCCGCGAAGCGCCGTGAAGCGCGCGCCCGACAAGGCGGCGCCTCCTTCGAAATCAAGGCCGAGTGCGGGACCGAAATCGGCATGATCCTGCGGCGGAAAGGCAAAGGCGCGCGGCGTGCCCCAACGGGCCACCTCGACATTATCGACCTCGTCTGTGCCATCGGGCACGTCCTGCGCCGGCAAATTGGGGATGGCGGAGAGTAGCGCCGTCAGTTGCTCGCCAGCCGCGCGCTCCTCACCCTCCAGCGCAGGCATGCGATCCTTCAACTCTGCGACTTCGGCCTTTAGCGCATCGGCCGTTGCACTGTCCTTTGCGGCCATGGCTTGCCCGATCGCCTTGCTCGCTTCGTTGCGACGCGCCTGCGCCTGCTGCCATTCCGTCTTGAGCGCGCGGCTTTTCTCGTCGAGCGTGATGATGTCGGCGGACATGGGGGACAGGCCCCTGCGGCCAAGCGCGGCGTCGAAAGCGGCGGGGTTTTCGCGGATGAAGCGGATGTCGTGCATGGCGCAAGCCTATGCCGCTGCCCAGCCCGTGGCGCAACCCCACGGCCCGTCATCCGTTAGCTTAGCGTCAGCCAAGAACAAAGGAGACAGGCGATGCAGATCGAACATGATACGATGGTGCTGGTGGCCGATGGTCGCAAGATGTTGTTCTTCCGGAACAAGGGCGATGCGGCCTATCCCAATCTGGAGGCGGAGACCGTTAAGGAGCAGGACAATCCCGCCGACCGTGATCAGGCAACCGATGCGCCGGGTCGATCGCACAATTCGGTCGGCAGCCATCGCAGCGCCATGGATGAAGTGAACTTCCATGATCTGGAGGAGGCGCGCTTCGCGGCCGATGCCGCCGATATGCTGAAGCGTCGCGCTCTTGCGCAGGAATTTGAAAAGCTGATCATCGTCGCCCCGCCAACGGCATTGGGCGAAATGCGCAAGCATTTGCATAAGGAGGTGCAGGACCGGATCGTCGGCGAAATTGCCAAGGATCTGACGAATCACCCCGTGCCGGAAATCGAAAAGGTCATCTCGGCAAGCTGAAGCCGCAAAAAAAGGGGTGGCCCCCCGGAGCCACCCCCTACATGCCCCTGAGGGGAACGGATCAGGCTGCCGCCTGCGCCTTGCGTTCAGCGAAACGTCGGCGCGCCACCAGCGCCACGGCTGCTGCGCCGAACAGCAGAACCATAGGCGGCGCGGGTACGTCCGTGCCGCCCGTGCTTGTGCTCGATCCGCCCGTCGAACTGCTCGTTGAAGAACTTGTCGATGACGAACTGCTCGTCGATGACGAAGTCGATGAACTGCCGGTGCTGCCGAAGCTGGACGAACTGCTCGACGACGAACCGGAAGAGCCCGACGAGGACGACGAACTGCTGCCGGACGATCCTCCGGTCGAACCAGGGTGATCGGGCTTGTCGGGTTTACCCGGCTTGCCGCCGCTCGAACTGCTGGACGAAGAGCTTGAGGACGAAGACGATGAGGACGAACTGGAACTGGACGAGGAAGAACTGCTGGTGGCGCCCGATGACGTCGATGTGCTGATCCCGCCCGTTGAGCTGCTGGTCGAGGAAATGACGACGGACCCGCCGCCGCTGCCGCCACCGCCGAAGAACCCGCCAATAAAGCCGCCGCCGCCAAAACCGCCGCCGCCACCCATGACGATCGGCACGGCTCCGCCGCCGCCCGACATCATCGGCATCTCAGCCGGCGGCAAGGGGGCGGGCAGGGGGACAGGCGCCGGTTGGCTGGTGACTGTCACCGTCTGTGGCGCGCAGGCTACGGCCGTCTTGACGACCTTCCTCTTCACGGTCCGAACGGCATAGCGCTTCTTGGGCGCGGCCTTCGTGCTCTTGCTGCTATGGACCACAGCAGGACGTGCGCTTTCAGCGACATGCACCGCGCCGCCGCCAATGATCGCGCCTCCGCAAGTGCAAGCGCATAATTTAGCCAAGGCCATCCGAACCGACATAGGAATCCACTCTTGTCTTGTCGCCCACCGATCCGGGTCGGAACGGGTCAGGCTGCCTTTTCATAAAAGCGCAGAAGAAAAGGTTAACCGCAAGGTCGTTAACTCTGAATCCTGTCGACAAGTCCACTGAATTCAGGGGGCAGCGTCAGCAATCATGGTTAACGTCCCACTATGATACGGCCACTGGCCCGCATATGAAGGGTGCCGCCGTCGGCATCAGCCTTCCGCCGGATGATGAGTCGCTCCCTTTCATCCCTGCGGGCGCATAGGGTTTTGAAGGAAAAGCCGTTTGGGCCAGTCGAATGTGCGCTTGTGTCGTCCCGCGCCGATGGCTATGAGGCGCCCTCAATGAAAAGTCATGGGTGCCCCGGAACTTCAAGCGCCGGGCCAACGAGTCGGAGAGCCAGATGGCGTCGGTGCTGAATTCCGATAAAGACGGCGTAAAGCCGCCCAAATCGTCCGTAACCCTCCCTGCAGAGTATCGCCCCTCGGCCGACGAGGAATTCATGAATCCGCTGCAACAGGAATATTTCCGTCAGCGGCTGTGGGACTGGAAGAAGCAGATTCTCGCCGAAGCGGAGGGGACGCTGGCCGTTCTTCAGAATGAGCCTCTACGCGAACCCGATCTCAACGACCGCGCGTCGAGCGAGACCGACTGGTCGATCGAGTTGCGCACGCGCGACCGCCAGCGCAAGCTCATCTCGAAAATCGATGCGGCCCTGCGGCGGATCGACGATGGCGAATATGGATATTGCGAAGTCACGGGCGAGCCCATTTCGCTTGGTCGCCTGGAAGCGCGTCCCATCGCCACCATGACGGTCGAGGCGCAGGAACGCCACGAACGGCAGGAAAAAATCTCACGCGACGATTAACGGTTTTTCCACTGCCTGTGCCTAGTGATCGTTACCGGAACACATTAGATTTTGCGGGTACGGAATGAACGAAGAACAGGGCATTTCTGATCGGGGACCGGCGCGATCGTCGCCGCGCGACAGCCTGTTCCTGATGGCAAGTTTCTTTGCGCCGGACGGTCGATCCTTGGGTCGTGCCCGCATTCGGAACCTGTCGGCGACTGGCTTGATGGCGGATTGCGAGATGCCGCTCGCGGCTGGGCAGAAGGTCGTACTGGATCTCCGCGGTGTGGGTCGCATCACCGGCAATATCGCCTGGTCGCGCGACAATAAGGTTGGCTTGGCATTTGACGATGTCATCGATCCGCAGCTGGCAAGAAAGCCGGTGTCGTCAGGGCCTGCGCAACAATTACCGGATTATCTGAGAAGCCAGCCAGCCGGTCGCCTGCGCTGATAGCGTAACCCTTGCGCCGAGGCATGACATCATAAAAAGCGGATTGCTACAGGACGGGCGGGACCGACTGTCTGCCGGTCCGCACCCTGTATGGACTAGTCTGCGCTTAATGCTGCGCAGCCATCTCTTCCTTCAGCCGCAATTTCTGCTTTTTAAGCGAGGCAACGAGGGTGGTGTCCGGCATGGGACGACTCGATTCCGCCTTGATCCGGGCGTCGAGTCCTGCGTGCTTGGCTGAAAGAGCTGAGATGTGGCTGTTTTCCATGACATTCTCCTTACGAGGGCGATGGATTTCCGATTAAATCACGAAACCTTCTGATTGTCTCGCGGCGTTTGCGCCTTTGCGATGGGCCGCCCGTAAATTTGCGGTGGCCCGCACCGGGATCGCACGCTACCACGGGTCGCACCATGCACTGGGGATGCGAGCAACGACGGTGAGCCGGGAAGATATCATGCGCCGTCTGGAGTTGCTTCGCGTCGAACATCGCGATCTCGATAGCGCGATCGCGGCTCTGGTCGATGCCGGCAGCAGCGATCAGATGCAGATCGCCCGGCTGAAGAAGCGTAAACTGCGCCTGAAGGACGAGATTTGCGCGTTGGAAGATGAACTGGTGCCTGACATTATCGCCTGAGCCTAAGGCTGTCGTCCCAGCCTGACGTTACCAGATCGGCCCCTAATGGGACAGGGAAGGCGCGTTGCTCTCGCCTTGGCCCGCTGACAAAGGCGTCGATTTGTGTCACTTAGCCGTGATGCGGAACGTTGCGTCTTTGGATCCTGGCCTCCATCGCCGATTGGTTGACGGCCTTTATCTCGAAGCCATGATGATGGCGGATGAGGCGCGCGCCTATTTCGATGGGGACCCTCTTGGACGAGGTGAAACGGTCGACCCGCTGCGGCGTGTGTCCTTCGCATGCGAATCGCTGAAGGTGACGACGCGGCTGATGCATGTCATTGCCTGGCTCTTGAGCCAGCGCGCCTGGCAACGCGGAGAAATCAGCGATGCAGACCTCGTCGATGAAAAATATCGGCTTGGCCGCGCCAGTTTGACCGACCCGACACTGACGGAAGGCTTCCCCTTCGAAGCGCGCGCCCTGATCGAGGGCAGTCAGGACCTCTACGATCGGGTGGCGCGGCTGGAGGATAGGATCGGTCATATGAACGACGATCCGAAAGCCCAGGACGCTGGTCCCGCCCGCGCCCTGCTGGATCGCTTGAACACCGCTTTCTGACGCTTGGGCGGATCGCAGCTGTTTG
The DNA here is from genome assembly GCF_002431195.1 of Sphingobium sp. UBA5915. NCBI lineage: Bacteria > Pseudomonadati > Pseudomonadota > Alphaproteobacteria > Sphingomonadales > Sphingobiaceae > Sphingobium > Sphingobium sp. UBA5915. The sequence goes on from NZ_DJDV01000088.1 coordinate 81,213, forward strand.
AGATGATGTTCGGCGCTGGTGTTTTCCGTCATTCTTGGTCTAGACCGGCGCCATGACCCATGGTTTGCGGATCCGACGCCGCGCTTCTGGCCGACCGCATTCCCGGCTCGCATTTGCGCCGTTGTTGCTGCTCGCTCCCTATCCGGCGCTAGCACAGGATACCGCCGCGCCTACGCTGCCTGATACCGACGCTCCGTTGGACGCTATGCCTGATATCGGTCTGGACTGGCCCGACATGTATCAACCTGACAGCGTCGCGCCCTTGGCCCCTGATCCGGCCGATCAGGCTGGCGCGCCGATCGAAGCGTTCGACGTCACGACGACCGAACCGGCCGAAGTCGCCGCGACGTTCGCCGACGCGGGCGAAGAGCGGCGCTATACGGTGGCATTAACGGGACTCGATGGCGTTGCCGACACGACATTTCGTCAGCGTTTCGATGAGCTGTCCGTGCTGCATCAGGGCGAGGACAAGGCCGCGAACCTTGCCCAGATCAACCGCCGTATCGCAGAGGATAGAGACCTGCTTGACCGGCTTTTGCGTGCAAAAGGCTATTATGCGGCGCGCGTACGGGGCAATGTCGCGGCCCCTGTGCCGGGCAGCGACCGGCTGCTGGTGAGCTTCACGATTACGCCTGGCACGCGCTATCTTCTGTCATCCGTGGACGTGACGGGTCTTGCCGAAACGGGCGAGCGAGAGGCGACGCTGCGCGCGGCCTTTCCGCCCAAGGTTGGCGATCCGGTGGATGCCGACGCGATCATCGCGGCTCAGGTCCAGTTGGAAACGGCGTTGTCGGAAAATGGCTTTTCCTTCGCCAGGGTCGACGAGCCTGAAGTGCGAATCGACCATGAAGAGCGCAAGGGCGACCTCGACATCATTATCACGCCGGGGGGATATCGGCGCTTTGGGGCCATCCGCATGGACGATGACCGTCTGTTCGATGCCCATCATGTGCAGGAAATCGCACGTTTCGATCCCGACGACACCTATATGGCGTCGGATGTGGAGGATCTCCGCCGGGCCATCGTGGCAACCGGTCTGGTGTCGTCCGTGTCGCTGACGCCGCGCGATGCGGGCGATGGCGAGCATGTCGACCTGGATGTCGATGTGCGCCCGGCGCCGCTGCGGACGATCGCCGGCGAACTGGGTTATGGCACCGGCGAAGGCTATCGCGCGGAAGTCAGCTGGCAACACCGCAATCTTTTTCCGCCCGAAGGTGCCGTTACCGTGCGCGGAGTGGTCGGCACGCAGGAGCAGACCGCATCCTTCACCTATCGCCGCAACAATTTTCACCGGCGTGACAATGTGCTGACCGGGCTGGTGTCCGTCAGCAATATTCGCCGCGATGCCTATGACGCCCGCACCATCACCCTGGCCGGTGCGCTCGAGCGGCAGACCAACATCCTGTTTCAGAAAAACTGGGTCTGGCGCATTGGCGCGGAGCTGATCGCGTCGGATGAAGCGGACGCCTTTTCCGGGGGGGCGCGGCGCACCTTCCTGATTGGCGCCGTTCCGCTCAGCCTGACCTATGACGGCAGTGATGATCTGCTCAATCCGACCAAAGGCTTTCGCCTCGGCGGGCGAATCAGCCCGGAATTGTCATTCCAGAACAAGACATTCGGATACACCAAAGTGCAGTTGGACGGCAGTGCCTACCAACCGGTGGGCGAGCGCGTCGTCGTGGCGGCGCGCGCGCGCTTTGGCACCATCCTTGGCTCCACGGTCGATCAGATCGCGCCGTCCCGCCGCTTCTATGCCGGTGGCGGCGCGTCGGTGCGCGGCTATGGCTATCAGGCGATCGGCCCGCGCTATGGCGAGGATGACGATCCCGTCGGCGGCAAGAGCCTGGCTGAATTTTCTCTGGAGGGTCGCATCCGCTTTGGCAATTTCGGCGTCGTGCCTTTTGTGGACGCAGGCAATATCTCCACCAGTTTCCTGCCCCGGTTTCGGGACTTGCGGGTCGGTGCGGGCTTGGGCGTGCGCTATTACAGCAATTTCGGGCCGATCCGCGTGGATGTCGGCACGCCGATCAACCCGCAATCTGGTGACCCCAAGATCGCGGTCTATGTCTCGCTGGGTCAGGCCTTCTGATGCCCGAGGAAAGTCCGTCGCCACCTGTCATTCCGCCGCCTGCCGCGACCGCGCCGCGCCGCGCCTGGGATGGGAGGTGGCAACGGTGGGTGGCGGGCCTGCTCGCCGCGCTGTTCCTGATCATGGCGGGCGCACTGACGTGGCTTGATACCGATGGCGGGCACCGTTTCCTCGCCAGCCGGATCGCCGCGATACAAACCTCTTCGGGGCTGCGCATCCAGGTCGGCGCCATCGAAGGCAGCATCTATCGCAAGGCGGTGTTGCGCGACCTGACCTTGTCGGATCCGGCTGGACCCTTCTTTAAGGCACCCAAGGTGGAACTGGACTGGTGGCCCTTCGCCTGGCTGTCCAATCGTCTGGACATTGACCGTCTGTCCATTCCGCAAGCGTCCCTCAGCAAGCTGCCCAAGCTCAACCCCACGCAGCGTCGCGGCCCGATCCTTCCGGGGTTCGACATCCGCCTGATGCAATTTTCGGTTGGCCGCCTGTCAATCGCGCCCGCCATAACCGGGCGGGCGCAGATTGCGACGATGGCGGGGGACGCCGACATTCGCGGCGGACGCGCGATCATCGACCTGTCCGCCCGTACGCTTGATGGCAGCGATGTCCTGACCATCGCGCTGGACAGTCGACCAGACGATGATCGCTTCAAGCTCGACGTGACGGTCAACGCCCCGAACAAAGGACTTTTGGCGACGATGGCCGGATTGCGACAGGATGCCAATCTGCGCATCACCGGCAAGGGCAGCTGGAGCCAATGGGATGGCCAGTTGGACGCGACGCTGGACGGCGCACCCGCCGCCGATCTTGTTCTGGCGGCGCGCAGTGGCGCTTATTCGGCTCGCGGTTCGATCGAGGGTCGGGCGATCGCTGGCGGCGGCCTCGTCCGGCGCATGGCCGACCCGCGCCTGTCCGTGCGTGCCGATGGGCGGTTCGAGAACCGTATCATCGATGGCAAGTTGATGCTGCGCTCGGCGGCATTTGACCTTACAGCGGATGGCGCGATCGACCTGCGCAACAACGCGCTCGACAACATGCTTTTGCAAGTGACGCTGGCCCGTCCTCAGGCTTTGCTGCGCACCATGGGCGGGCGCGATATCCGGGCCAAGGTGCGGCTTGATGGGCCGCTCGACCGGCTGGGCTTCGACTATCTGCTGACAGCGCGCCAGCTCACATTCGACAAGACGGTGATCGCCGATGTCCGGGCGGAAGGCAGCGGACGGGGCGTGGGCGACGGTCCCTTGCTGATCCCGGTCAAATTGCGGGCAAAAAGGCTCGATGGTCATGGCGACCTTGTCGGTAATATCGTCCGTAATTTTGCGCTGGATGGCGTTCTTCAATTCAGGGGCCAGCAGCTCGTCAGCAATCCCATGGAGGTCAGGTCAGACAAACTTCAGGGCAAGCTGGTGATGCGGCTCGACCTGAAAAGCGGCCGCTATGATTTCGGCCTGGACGGCCAGATTCGCAGTCTGTTCATTCGGGGTCTGGGTATCGTTGACCTGGCGTCCAAGCTCCGCGCGACGCCGCGTCCCGATGGGGGGGTCGGCCTTAGCGGCAATGCCATGGCGCAGATGCGGCGGCTGGATAATGCTTTCCTCAACGGTTTGGGAGGCGGACTGCCCATCGCGCGCAGCGCCCTGGCATTGCGGCCAGACGGACAATTGGCGTTCAACGGCCTGACCATCCAATCGCCCTTGCTCTCGCTCAGGGCGAACGGCATCAGGCGGCGCGACGGCAGTTTTCATTTCGAGGGCAGCGGCGATCATGACCGCTACGGCCCGTTGCAACTCGTCCTCGATGGCCGCATAGAACGGCCGACGATCGACCTGATATTGCAGCGGCCCCTCGATGCCCTGGGCCTGCGCGACGTCAAGGCGCATCTGGTTCCCGACAGCGAAGGCTACAGCTATACCGCGCAAGGTGGGTCGACATTAGGGCCGTTCGACGGGCGCGGTGTGATCCTCCTGCCGCAGGGCGGGCAAGCGGTGGTCCGCGTGGCGCAGCTGTCGGTTTCCGGCGTCAATGCCAGCGGCGACATTCGCCCCTTGCCCGGCGGCCTGGAGGGGCAGTTGAGCGTCACTGGGCCAGTCACCGGATATGTCGGCTTCAAGCCCGTCAACGCTATCCAGCAAGTGCAGGTCAAGCTGACCGCCAGTGGCGCAAGCTTTGCCGGGCCGACCGTGATCGAGGTCCGGCGGGGATCGCTGGACGCCACCGTCCTGCTTGATCCGGACGGCACCAATGTTACGGCCACGGCGCAGGCACGGGGCTTGCGGCTGGGCGGCATTCTGGTTGGGCGCATGGCGCTTACCGCCAATCTGGTGGATGGCCGGGGCAAGGTCAGCGGCAGCCTGTCCGGCCAGCGGGGACGCTTGTTCGACCTGCAAGGCGAAGCGCAGGTCGAACCCGACAGCATTCGTTTGTCCGCCAAGGGGACGATCGACAAACGTCCCATTCGGCTGACCCGCGCGGCGCTTGTGACGCGAACGGCCGAAGGCTGGCGGTTGTCGCCCGCAACGATCAGCTATGCCGGCGGTTCGTTGCAACTGGCGGGCGAACTGGGCGGGGAATCCACGCATGTAGAAGCGCGGATGCAGACCCTTCCCCTGTCGCTGCTGGACATCGCCTACGATAATCTGGGACTGGGCGGCATGGCGACGGGATCGCTCAGCTACGCGCAGCCGCAGGGCGGTCCGCCCACCGGCAAGGCGGAGTTGCGCATTCGCGGCCTGTCGCGATCGGGCCTGTCGCTTAGCTCGCGACCTGTCGATGTCGGTGTCAATGTTGCATTGACACCCGACCGCCTGGCGACCCGGATGCTGTTTGTCGCCGACGGACGTACGATTGGTCGCGGGCAGGCCTTGCTGACCCCGTTGGGCAGGGAGGGCGGCCTTGTTTCACGCCTCAACGCGGCGCCGCTCTTTGCACAGTTGCGCTATGCAGGGACAGCCGACACGCTCTGGCGGCTGACGGGCGTGGAAATCGTGGATATTGGCGGGCCAGTCAGCGTGTCGGCGGATATGCGCGGCACGCTTGCCAATCCGCAGATCAGCGGACAGCTGGCGACTGACAACGCAACGATCAACAGCGCCGTGACCGGTATGCGTCTGCGCAGCGTCAAAGCGCAGGGGCGCTTTTCGGGTGCGCAACTGGTCATCAACAATTTTGCCGCCAGCGCGCAGAATGGCGGGTCCGTCACGGGCAGCGGGCGCTTTACCTTCAACGGTATCGCCGGCGTGGGCATGGATCTGGCGCTTCAGGCGGACAATGCCGCATTGCTGGAGCGGGATGACATCGCTGCCACGGTGACGGGGCCCCTGACGCTCAAATCCAACGGCGCGGGCGGCACGATCGGCGGCGACCTGATCCTGAACCGCAGCCGCTTCACCATGGGCCGCGCCGCGGCGGTGGCGCAAATCCCCGAACTGCGCGTGGTGGAAATCAACCGGCGCGGGGACGAGATCGAGCGGCCACGCACCAGCGTGCCCTGGGCCCTGGCGGTGCATGCCCGCGCGCGCAATCGGCTGATGGTGACGGGCCTGGGGCTCGACAGTGAATGGCGCGCGGACCTCGATATCGGCGGGACCGTGACCAACCCGACCATTGCCGGGCGGGCGGAACTGGTGCGCGGCGGCTATGAATTTGCCGGCCGCCGGTTCGACCTGCGCGAAGGCCGGATCCAGTTCGACGGCAAGACTCCCGTCAATCCCACGCTGGATATCGACGCCGAGGCGGATGTCAGCGACCTCAGCGCGACGATCCATGTCGGAGGAACCGGCTTGAAGCCCGACATCAGTTTCAACAGTGTGCCGGCATTGCCGCAGGATGAACTGCTTTCCCGAATCCTGTTCGGCACGTCGATCACCAACCTGTCCGCGCCCGAAGCATTGCAACTGGCGTCGGCCGTCGGATCCCTGCAGGGCGAAGGAGGGCTTGATCCCATCAACGCCGTGCGCAAGGCGGCAGGGCTGGACCGGTTGCGGATCATCGCGGCTGATCCGACGCAGGGGCAAGGCACGTCCATCGCCGCAGGCAAATATCTGACGCGCAAAACCTATGTCGAACTGATCACCGATGGTCAGGGCTATTCCGCCACCCGCATCGAATATCAGGTGACGCGCTGGCTGTCCCTGCTTGGCGCCATCTCCACGCTTGGCCGGCAGAGCGCCAACGTCCGTGTTTCCAGGGATTATTGATCGTGACCAACAGCCGTATCGATGCTGGCACCGCCATCAGCGTCACTGACCTGTTCACCATCGGCATTGGGCCGTCGAGTTCGCATACGGTGGGGCCGATGCGCGCGGCGTTGCAGTTCATGGATTGCCTGCCCACCGCGCCGCAGCGCGTCCGGTGCGAATTGTTCGGATCGCTGGCGCTTACGGGGCGGGGGCATGCGACGGATACGGCCGTGCTTCTGGGCTTGTCGGGCCACAGCCCGGAAAGCGTCGATCCAGACGCGATACCCGACATATTGGCTGCCATTCGCCGGGACGGCCGGATTCAGGCCGGCAGCGGGCAGGGCCAATGGCTGGATTTCGATGCCGAACGCGACCTCCTCTTCCACATGGGAGAGTTTCTGGAAGCGCACAGCAATGGTATGCGCTTTTCTGCCTGGTTTGCTGGCGATGACGCGCCGTTCGTGCGCGAATATTATTCGATCGGGGGCGGGGCCGTGTTGCCGGGCACCGTGCCGGTCAGCGATGATGTGGCGTTGGGCCATAATGTCGTGCAGCCCTATCCCTTCTCATCCGGCGTCGAGTTGCTGGAGCAGGGGGAGAGGCACGGTTTTTCCATCGCGACACTGGTCCTGCGCAATGAAGGCGCATGGCAATCGCAGGCTGAGACGGAAGCGTTTCTGGACCGGGTCATCGACGCCATGTCGCAGTCCATCGAGCGCGGCCTTGCGCAGGAAGGGCTGCTGCCGGGCGGCCTTAAAGTGCGGCGCCGGGCGAGCGCCATTCACCAACGGCTACGGCTTCAGCAGGACGCGCTAGGTCCGGCGCAGATTTTCGAATGGGTCAGCCTGTTCGCTTTGGCGGTGAACGAGGAAAATGCTGCGGGCGGCCGCGTCGTCACCGCACCGACCAATGGCGCAGCGGGCGTCATTCCGGCGGTGCTGCATTATTATCGCCGCTTCGTTCCCGGCGCGGATCGGGAAGGGGAGCGCCGCTTTCTCCTGACCGCAGCTGCGATCGGATTTCTTTACAAGAAGCGCGCGTCCATATCCGCAGCGGAAATGGGCTGCCAAGGGGAAGTTGGGGTTGCCTGTTCCATGGCGGCCGCCGGGTTGGCCGCGGTATTGGGCGGCACCAACAGCCAGATCGAAAATGCTGCCGAAATCGGTATGGAGCATAATCTGGGCCTGACCTGCGATCCCATTGGCGGCCTTGTCCAGATTCCCTGTATCGAACGCAATACGATGGGCGCGGTCAAGGCGATCAATGCGGCCTACCTCGCCTTGCAAGGCGATGGCCGGCATATCGTCAGCCTGGACGCGGTGATCGAAACCATGCGCCAGACCGGCGAGGATATGGCGAGCCGCTACAAGGAAACGTCGCTGGGCGGGCTGGCGGTCAACGTCGTGGAATGCTGAACGAATTGACAGCCTGTCGCCTGTAGCGCTCATCTTAGCGCCCAATTGAGCCAGTTTCGTGTCAATAATGCAACAGAATCAGCTGTTTATCTGCCGTTCATGAAACTCTTGCCAGCCGCGATACTTGTGCGTCTCGTCCCCATCAGGGGAGAAGAATGACGAATGGAGTATCTGTTATGCGCAAGTTGATGGTCGCAACTCTTCTGGCAGGTGTTGGCGTCGCCACCCCCGCATTGGCGCAGGATGTCGGCTCGACGTTCACCGGACCGCGCGTTGAGGCGATCCTGGGTTATGACCATGTCGGCGCCGGTAGCGACGTGGACAACAATAATGGCCGCGACGATCAGTCGATCGACGGTCTGCTCTACGGCATTGGTGCAGGCTATGACGTCAATCTGGGCAGCGCGGTCGTCGGTGTCGAAGGCGAATGGACGGATTCGACTGCCAAGAGTGATCGGTATGACCTGACCGACCAGTTCGGGTTCGGACGCGTCAGCCAGGGCCGCGACCTCTATATCGGCGCGCGTGCCGGTATTCTGGCTAACCCCGCCACGTTGGTTTACGTGAAGGGCGGCTACACCAATAGCAAACTGAACATCCTCGCCGGCAACACCGATGAGACGACCGATCGGTCGTTCAAGCTTGATGGCTGGCGCATCGGCGCAGGCGTCGAGCGCGCCATCAACACCAACACGTTCGCGAAGCTGGAATATCGCTATTCCAACTATACCAATGCTAACATCGATTACATGGACGGGGCGACCAGCGCCGACTTTGATGTCGATACGGATCGGCATCAGGTGGTCGCAAGCGTCGGCTGGCGGTTCTGACCATAAAGGAGGAAGGCTGGCTTGCGGCCAGCCTTCCTCCCGGCATTGGCAAACATGATTCGCGGACGCGGTCTTCCGTCGGGTAGCCTTCCGCCCCTACGGTTCAGCGGTCCAGTTGCTGCACCGCAACCAGAAGCCGGTTGTAAATCGTAAGCACTTGTTCTTCGATAGGTTTGGACGGATCAGGCTTTTTCACGCCGGATCGAATTGCCCATGCTTGCGTCAATTGAGCGGCCACTTGAGCCGCTATTTCCTTGCTCATAGCCATGACAATCTCCGGCTTCGTTACGGATGCGGCACAGCATGGCGGATGTCCGGCCAGAGTCAATCGCATTCGAACCAAATTGCTGCATTGCTGCATTGCGGCATGTTAGGCCGGGCATGGCAGCCATCCTGTGTCAGGTGAAGGCCAAGCTCAATCCAGATCTGCAATTTTCCACCAGCCCCCTATCTGTCGTCATGCGAAGATGGTATTTACAGCCTTGTGAGTAACGCGATTCCCCATAGCTATCCCGTAGGCATCGACCCGGACGACATTGATTTCATGGGCCATGTCAATAATGCCAGCTACCTTAAATGGGTGCAGAACGCCGTGCTCGACCATTGGCGCGCGCTGGCCCCTGCGGAGGCCGTGACGGAGCATCTGTGGGTCGCACTCAAGCACGAAATCACCTATCGCAAGCCGACTTTTCTGGATGACGAGGTGATTGCGACCGTCCTGCTGGAAAAGGTTCAGGGCGCGCGCGCCTTTTACGAAACCGTTATTCGCCGTGGCGAAGAGGTTTTGGCTGAAGTCAGATCGAGCTGGTGCTGTGTCGATGCATCGACATTGCGACCGGTGCGATTGGCGCGCGATGTCATCCAGCATTTCTTCGCAGCTGATGATGAAGGTGAAGACCAGCGCTGAACCATGGGAGAGGCGAACCTGTTTGTGGTTGGGCCTTGCCATTCGATCGGCAAACCGTCATATGCGCGATCGGGAGTCGGGCGGACGAGGCCGTCGCGAACCTGGTCAGGTCCTGACGGAAGCAGCCACAGTGATTCCGCCGCGGGTCGTCCCGGCTCCCACCCTCCAGCATCCGGCTTCGACAATCCCTGCCTGAACGGGTAGGACCCTATCATGTCCGATTCACCCCAGCCCTATCGCGTTCTGGCGCGCAAATATCGACCGCGCAGCTTCAGCGAATTGATTGGCCAGGACGCCATGGTCCAGACGCTGGGCAATGCGATCCGGCGCGGGCGGCTGGCCCATGCCTTCCTGATGACCGGCGTGCGAGGCGTGGGCAAGACGTCGACCGCGCGCCTGATCGCCAAGGCGCTTAATTGCGTCGGGCCCGATGGCCAGGGCGGTCCCACGATCGATCCATGCGGCCAGTGTGAACCGTGCAAGGCGATCGCGGAGGGCCGTCACATCGATGTGGTGGAAATGGACGCCGCCAGCCATACCGGCGTCGACGATGTGCGCGAAATCATCGAAGCAGTGCGCTATGCGGCCGTTTCGGCCCGTTATAAAATCTACATCATCGACGAAGTGCACATGCTGTCGAAAAACGCCTTCAACGCCCTGTTGAAGACGTTGGAAGAGCCGCCGGCGCATGTGAAATTCCTGTTCGCGACGACGGAAGTCAACAAGGTTCCCGTCACCGTCCTGTCCCGGTGCCAGCGCTTCGACCTGCGGCGCATTCCTGCCGAATTATTGGCGACCCATTTCACCCATGTCGTTGAAGCCGAAAGCGTCGCCGCCGAGCCGGAGGCATTGGCGCTGATCGCCCAGGCCGCGGAAGGATCGGCTCGCGACGGGTTGTCCATTCTCGACCAGGCCATCGCGCATGCAGAAATGGACGACGGACCGTCCCTGGTGACGGCGGCGCAGGTGCGCGAGATGCTTGGGCTGTCCGATCGCGGGTCGGTGCGCCGGTTGCTGGCGCTGTTGCTCGAAGGGGAAACGGCCAGCCTCATTTCCGCCGTGCGGGAACAATATGCGCTGGGCGTCGAGCCGCTGTCGCTGATGCGTGGACTGATGGAACTGGTGCATGCCGTCACGCTGATGAAGGCCGGGCGCGACATTGCCAGTCCCGGTCAATCCGCGGAGGAGCGAGAGATGCTGGCCGACTGGGCCGCGCAACTCGGTTTCGCGCCGCTGCATCGCCTCTGGCAGCTGTTGCTTAAGGGGCATGATGAAGTCGCCAATGCGGTCCTGCCGATCGAAAGCTGCGAGATGGCGCTGTTGCGTGTCATGCATGCGGCAACCATGCCCGACCCCGGCGAGGTCGCGCGCCTGTTGCGCGAAGGTGGCGCGTCGTCATCAGCCAGTACGGAGGGCTCCAGCGCTGGCGCCGCGTCTTCAGCGTCAGCATCTGCGCGTCTGCCCGCGACCTACGCGGATCTGATCGAGGCTTTTTGGCAGCGTGGTAAGGGGCAACTGGCGCAGGAATTGCACGATTGCGTGGGCGTGATCCGTTATGCACCGCCGCAATTCGACTATCGCCCAACGCCACAATTGCCAGCGGACTTTCTTGCTCGCCTGCTTCCCGCATTGCGGGAGGTGACGGGGACGGCGTGGCAGGTTGCGGCGGGCGAGGGGTTGGCTGAACCAACCCTGCTGGAACAGGAACAACGACAGGCGGCGGATGCGCGCGCCCGGATTTTGGAAACCCCGGTGGTCAAGGCGGCGATGGCCGCTTTCCCCGATGCCGAGCTGGACGACAGGCTCGAACGATGGAGTGCAGAAGCATGAAGGACCTGAATGAAATTCTGGGCATGGCGAGCCGCGTCCAGGAAGAATTGCAGCGCGCCCAGGACAATCTCGACAAGTTGGAAGTCGAGGGCGCGGCAGGTGGCGGGCTGGTCAAGGTGCGCGCCTCGGCAAAAGGGCGCATATTGGGCGTCTCGATCGACGACAGCCTGCTGGCGCCGTCGGAAAAGCAGATGCTCGAAGACCTGATCACGGCGGCGTTCAACGACGCGCGTAGTAAGGCCGATGAGGTCAGCAATACCGAAATGGGCAAGATGACTGCCGGCCTGCCGCTGCCCCCGGGGTTCAAGCTGCCCTTCTGACCGGGGGACCTGGCCGGAATGATCACTTCTGGTTCATGACGGCCCTGTTATCACAGGGCCGATTGATTGACGTGCCGGGCATCCCCATAAAGGCGATGGACCGTTTGGATGGGTCGCGTTTCGGCCCCGGAGATTGAATGACTACGCATTATCCCCTGCTGCCGCTGCGTGACATCGTCGTGTTTCCGCAAATGATCGTTCCGCTCTTCGTCGGGCGCGACAAGAGCGTCGCTGCGCTCGAGGCTGCGATGGAAGGCGACAAGGAGATTTTCCTCGTGTCGCAGCTGGACCCGGCGGAGGATGAGCCGGGCCGCGAGTCGCTTTATGATACGGGCGTCGTCGCAGTCGTATTGCAGCTGTTGAAACTGCCCGATGGCACCGTGCGCGTTCTGGTGGAGGGCAAACACCGCGCGCAACTGTCGGCCATGGAAACCAAGGATAATTATCTGGTTGCGGAAATCGCGCCGGTCGAGGAGCTGGCTGCCGAAGGCCCCGAAGCTGCCGCGCTGATGCGGTCCGTGGCCGAGCAGTTCGAGAACTACGCCAAGCTTAACAAGAAGCTGCCGGCCGAAACGCCCGTTCAACTGCGCGAGATTGAGGATGCGGGCCGGCTGGCCGATGCCGTCGCCGCCAACATCAATGTCAAAGTGTCGGATAAGCAGTCGCTGCTGGTCGAGGCAGATCCGGTCAAGCGCCTTGAAATGGTCTTCGCCTTCATGGAGGGCGAACTTGGCGTGCTGCAGGTCGAAAAGAAAATTCGTGGTCGCGTGAAGCGGCAGATGGAAAAGACCCAGCGCGAATATTATCTGAACGAACAGTTGAAGGCGATCCAGCGCGAGCTGGGCAATGGCGAGGGCGAGGAGGGCGACGAGCTCGCCGAACTCACCGAGAAGATCGCCAAGACCAAGCTGAGTAAGGAAGCTCGGTCCAAGGCGACGGCGGAACTCAAGAAGCTCAAGGCGATGCAGCCCATGTCCGCCGAGGCGACCGTGGTCCGCAACTATCTAGACGTTCTGCTGGGCTTGCCCTGGGGCAAGAAGGGCAAGGTCAAGACCGACCTTAAAAAGGCGCAGGATATCCTGGACGAGGATCATTTCGCGCTCGAAAAGGTCAAGGACCGGATCATCGAATATCTCGCCGTCCAGGCGCGCACAAACAAGCTCAAAGGACCTATCCTGTGCCTTGTCGGGCCGCCCGGTGTCGGCAAGACATCGCTTGGGCGCTCGATCGCCAAGGCGACCGGCCGTGAATTCGTACGCCAGTCGCTGGGCGGGGTGCGCGACGAAGCCGAGATACGCGGCCATCGGCGCACCTATATCGGGTCGCTGCCCGGTAAGATCGTGTCGAACCTCAAAAAGGCAGGCACGATGAACCCGCTGTTCCTGCTGGATGAAATCGACAAGCTGGGCCAGGACTTCCGCGGCGACCCGGCGTCCGCTTTGCTCGAGGTGCTTGATCCGGAACAGAACAGCAAATTCCAGGACCATTATCTGGAAATCGACGTTGATCTGTCGGACGTGATGTTCGTCACGACCGCCAACTCGTTGAACCTGCCCCAGCCGTTGCTCGATCGCATGGAGATCATCCGGCTCGAAGGCTATACCGAGGACGAGAAGGTCGAGATTGCGGAGCGGCACCTGCTGCCCAAGCAGATTGACGCGCATGGATTGAAGGACGGCGAAGTCGTCGTCACCGAACCGGCGGTACGCGATCTGATCCGCTTTTATACCCGTGAGGCGGGGGTTCGCACGCTGGAGCGCGAAATGGCGCGTCTGGCGCGCAAGGCGCTGCGCAAGATATTGGAAGGCGAATATGACAAGATCGTTATCACGCCGGACAATCTGGCCGATTTTGCTGGCGTGCGGAAATTCCGCCACGGCGTAGGCGAAGAAGAAAATCAGATTGGAGCTGTGACGGGGCTTGCCTGGACAGAGGTTGGCGGCGAACTGCTCACGATCGAGGCCGTCACCGTGCCTGGAAAGGGACAGATCAAGACCACCGGCAAGCTGGGCGAGGTCATGAACGAATCGGTCCAGGCGGCCTTTTCCTATGTGAAGGCGCGCTCACCGGGCTATGGCATCAAGCCGAGCGTGTTCAATCGCAAGGACATCCACATCCACCTGCCCGAAGGCGCCGTGCCGAAGGATGGACCCTCGGCGGGTATCGGCATGGTCACGACGATCGTGTCGACGCTGACCGGCATCCCGGTTCTGAAAGATGTCGCGATGACGGGCGAGGTGACTTTGCGCGGACGCGTTCTGCCGATTGGCGGCCTCAAGGAAAAGCTGCTGGCGGCGCTGCGCGGCGGCATCAAGACCGTGCTGATTCCCCAGGAAAATGAGAAAGACCTAGCGGAAATTCCGGCCAATATTCGTGAAGGTCTGGAGATTATTCCGGTTTCCCATGTCGATGAGGTCCTGGCGCGTGCACTGGTTTCCATGCCCGATGCGATCACCTGGACCGAGGCAGATGATCTGGCCGCCCAGCCATCCGGTCTGACTGGCCGCGATGGCGATCCCAGCCTTCGGCACTGAAAAGTCACTAAAGTGAAACAATGGGCAGAACTCCTAGATTTTACTCCATATTGCGGAACAGGATGCAATTTTGGAGCAAAGCCGGGGCCTTCGTCGCTTTCCCTTTGACAGAGGCCGGAATCCGCGCCTTATTGCCCCGCCTACGCCGCGATTCCTAACTAACCAACAGCACAAGGGGGTTCCCAAGGCATGAACAAGCAGGATCTGATCAGCACGGTTGCTGAAAGCAGCGGCCTCAGCAAGAATGACGCGACCAAGGCTGTCGAAGGCGTATTCGACGCCATCACTGGCGCGTTGAAGAAGGGCGATGAAGTCCGTCTCGTCGGTTTCGGCACCTTTTCGGTTTCGCAGCGCAAGGCGTCGACCGGTCGCAATCCGCGCACTGGCGAAACCATGACCATCAAGGCCTCGGCCCAGCCGAAGTTCAAGGCCGGCAAGGGCCTGAAGGATTCGGTCAACTAAGGGCAAGGGCGTCCGTTTTGGCGGACGCCCGCTCTGGCTGACTTTGCCGGCGTCGCGGTCGGAAAGCCATTAGGAGAGAGAGGCGGATTGGCAGGGCATACCTGTCCTTCGCCCAGAGCCGAAAGCGCAAGGGGTAAAGGCGGAAACGCCTTTACCCCTTTTCCTTGTCGTGTGTCTCGACGTGGGCTGATGCGGACGTTAGGGATGCCGTCATGACGGTATGGACTAGGATGGTGTGGACCGCTCCTGCCCTGGCATTGGCAGCGTGCGGTGGAGGCAATTTCCGACCGGTCAGCGACCACCCGGTGCGGATCGGCCCGCCCTATAAGGTGCGAGGCGTCACTTATGTCCCCGCTGCCGATCCGCAGTATGACATGCTGGGCTATGCAAGCTGGTATGGGTCGGAATCGGGCAATCGCACTGCCAATGGCGAACGCTTCCACGCCAAGTGGATCACGGGCGCGCATGTCACCCTCCCGCTGCCCAGCTATGTTGAAGTCACGTCCCTCGATACCGGGCGCACCATCGTGGTGCGGGTCAACGATCGCGGGCCGTTCGCCGGTCGCGGCCGGATCATCGACCTGTCACGCGGCGCGGCCGATGAACTGGGTATTCGTGCCCGAGGACACGCGGCTGTGCGCGTGCGACTGGTGAACCCGTCCGAAAAGGACCGCGCGAAATTGCGCAAGGGAAAGCCGGCGCGTGAGCGGCCCCGTGTATCTGAAACCACGCTCGCAAATTTGCGGGCGCAGCTGGCAGCGGGAATGGGCCAATGAATTCTTCTGGCGGTGATTTGTCGGCTTGACGGGCAGGGGCGGGCCGCATATGTGCCCTGTCTCTCGGGGCCGCTGGCCCCTGTGGCGATCGTAGCTCAGTTGGTTAGAGCGCCGGTTTGTGGTACCGGAGGTCGCGGGTTCGGATCCCGTCGATCGCCCCATTTGGCTTCATTTCTACAGCCTTTGGGCTTCGCTTTCGCGCTGTTCCCGCCTATAGGACGGCGATGACTGATGCGCGCGACACGGGCCTGACCCTTGATCCCAAATATGACCGCGATGGACTGATCACCGCCGTCGTGACGGATGCAAGGAGCGGCGAGGTGCTGATGGTCGCGCACATGAATGGGCAGGCTTTGGCGCTGACCGTGGAGACGCGCCTCGCCCATTTCTGGTCGCGCAGCCGGCAGTCGCTCTGGAAGAAGGGCGAGACATCCGGTCACATGCTGGAGGTATGCGATATCCGCATCGATTGCGATCAGGACGCTGTCTGGGTGAAGGCCATTCCAGCCGGGCCGACATGCCACACAGGCGCACGCTCCTGTTTTTTCCGTCGCGTCGGGTCCGAAGGCCTAAGCCCGGTCGATGCGGCGGATTAGCCTGACGCTCTTTCTCCTGTTGCTCGGTTGCCAGCGCAGTCCCGCCAATCAGGATACTCCGCCCGTCGTGTCGGGCGGTGCGGCATCCCGGCTGGAACAGGCGGCGATAGCCAGCGGGACGATTGCCGACCCCGCCAAGATATCGCCTGTCGGCCTCTTCCAGCGCACTCACGAGGCTGGCCGAGACGCATTGTGCGTCATACCTGCACGCAATGGCGAGCTGCATTTTGGCTTGGAAGCGATTTTCGGTGAGGAACCTGCCTGTCGAGGGCAGGGGACGGCGCGGCGGGCTGGCGACAAGCTGATCCTCAGTTTCAAGGGTGGCGATCGCTGTATCATCGTCGCGCAATATGATGGCGACCAGGTGGCGCTCCCCGGCGTCGTCGATCTGGCTTGTGCTGATTTGTGCGAAGGGCGCGGTTCGCTGGAAGGGGTGAGCTTTCCGCGCATCGCCAGCGATGCGGCAAGCGCGCTCCGCGCGCGCGCGCGGTCGGGCGATCCGCTCTGTACCGCCTAGTGGCCGATATAGCGTCCAGGGCGATGATTGACGAACAGCACGGCGTTGATCGCTCCGGCGGATAATATGGACAGGGCGAACCGGTCGGCGCTCAGGATCGGCAGGGATGCGAGCAGGATCAGCACATCGCACCCCATTTGCGTGCGGCCGGCCTTCCAGCCGCGGGACTTTTGCAGGATCAGCGCCACCACTCCGATACCGCCGACGCCGGCACCGTGCCGGGCGATTGCCAATATGCCAAAACCGATGATTGATCCGCCGAACAGGGCTGCAAAGACCGGGCTGATCTTCGCCACCTGCAACGCGGCGGGCATCGTCAGGCCCAGCGCCATGATAGCGATGTTGGCGAACAACGTCTTGAGCCCGAACGCAAGCCCCATCGCTCTGCCGCCAAACAGGAAGAAAGGAATATTGACCAGGATGAACAATGTCGCGGGCGACCAGGGGATCAGATAGGAAATGAGCAATGCGACGCCTGCCATGCCCCCCGTCACCAGACCTGCTTGCTTCAGCAGCATGAGCCCCATGGCGATGAAAGCGCAGCCAATCGCTATGGCATAGCCATCTTCCGCAAGATTATGGGGACGGGCCGGCGGGTGAAGAGCAGGCAGGGCGGGCGGCATGTAAGGGGTCCATTCATTGGAAAAAGCCCTCGTCATCCTCTCCCGCGATAGGATCCATGCTCTGGCCACCCAAGGGCGGCTGGAGCACGATCATTCCGCTGCTTATCGTGTGCGCCGCTGTGCCATGAAGCCGCCAGAGTGCGCAAGATGCCGCAGCTATTTGCAGCGGCATGCACGCCGACTGCGGCGAACGCTTTTGCGCGGCGCTACCGTTTCGGTTACATAGGTGGTGGTCGTCGTGGTTGTCGTTGCCGGCTGGACCGTAACGGTCGTCACGATGGGAGCAGGATAATAATAGCCGCCCGACACATAGCCACCCGCCATCGGTGCGCCACCCCAATGCGGCGCGCCTTCATAGGGCGGCGGCGGATAATCGACGCCTGCGCCCCGTACATCGCCTTCGAACCGGCCATCATAGGTTCCTGAAACCGTCCGTCCGTCGTCAGTTGTCCAGGTACCGGTCCAGCGGCCTTCATATTCGTTGGAACTGGTCACGGCATCATCGGCATAGCCATAGCCGTCGTCATAGCTGACGCCGGGCCGAGGCGAGGGCGCATCCCGCCGATCATCTTCGGCCTTGTCGATCGCCATACCAGCCACCGCCCCGACGCCAGCGCCGATCACCGTGCCGGCCGTGCGATTGCCGCGTCCCGCGATGCGGTTGCCCGCGACGCCGCCCACGACCGCGCCGATCGCAGCGCCGCCCACGCCATTGTCGCGACGATCATCGGCATAGTCGCCATAACCGCCCTCGTAACGGTCCCAGTCGATATCTGACCGATAGTCATAGACCCGCCCGTACCGGTCGGTCATGACCGCATCATCATAATAGCGCGACCAACCATAGCCGGGCGCGGGGGCAGGCAGCCCATAGGCGGGGTAATTGGCGATATAATAGTTGGGGCTGACCCAGTAGCGCGGCAGAATGTAGCCGCGCACGGGGCGCCGATAGCCGTTCCAGCCGCCCGGTGCGCCCCATCCAGCGTACCACCGGCCTTGCTGGCGCGGACCCCAGCGGTGCATGTTACTATGCGCAACGCCGGGACGCACGCCATGCGCCCCGCCACGACCGTTTGCCGATGCAGGCGCCGCTACCCCGGTCATCGCCAGGGCCGTGCCGATCAGGGCAAGGTTCAACATCCGCATGGATCAGTCTCCCGATGGTCTTGAGCGGGCACGAGGCGCGCCGCGAAAATGCTAACGCGCTGTTTAGCATGATGATCCGCCGCAATCCACGGATCATGGCGTTATACGCTGTCCTGAAACGGGGCAGATGTAGAGGGTCAGGCGATGCGCGCGGCAATCATCGTCGCCAATCCTTCAAGGCCTGCGGCGTCGTCGGCGTCGAAGCGGGCAGCGCGCGGGCTATCGAGATCAATCACCCCCACGAGCGCGCCATCATGGATGACCGGCACGACGACCTCCGACGCGCTGGCCGCATCGCAGGCGATATGTCCGGGAAAGGCGTGAACATCCTCGACCAGCTGGGTTTCGCGCGTGGCAGCCGCCGCGCCGCACACCCCGCGACCAACCGGGATGCGGATGCAGGCCGGCTTGCCCTGAAAAGGGCCGAGCACCAGCTCATCCCCGATCAGCCGATAGAAGCCCGCCCAGTTGAGGTCGGGCAGGAACTGCCATAAGAGCGCGGATATATTGGCCATATTGGCCATAGCGTCCGGCTCGTCGCGCGTGAGCGCGTCCGCGGCGGAGACGAGATCGGCGTAGAGCGTGGCTTTGTCAGCCTGGGCGGTTGGGACAAAATCGAACATATATGTGTGCATCCGTGCGGAGAATGGTCTGGTAGGTGCTTAGCGATGAACGCATGCCAGCACGACAATGGGGCGCTTTCCGAAATCGCGACAATGCCAGTCAGGGGCGAGTTGCGGTATGACCCAAGGGTGGACGGCGCCGCGTGTCCCGGGAACACTGGTATCATAAGCCCACAGGATCGCTGTGTCGCGCCTGTTTTCGGTTGCGTCGAGCAAAGTGGCATTCGGATCCCCGTTTCTAGGCCACGGGGGAACGATCGTCGTTATGGGATGACCTGCGCGCCGAAGGAAGTAACTGCCCACAGATGCAAGGTGACCGTCCGGATCATCAAGCGCTGCTGTCGGATTATCCCACAACATGACCAGGCGAGCCGCGCCATGTGCGGCTATCCATGCAGAAGGTGACTGGAACGTAAAACCATAGCGAAAATCGTCTTCGGGCTTCACAATATTTGTCTTGAGCATGCCTATCGTCGTTCCCGTCATTAGGCAAAGGAGCATAACAGCAGCGATGACGGATTGGGTTCCCAAGCGTCCGATCCAGAACACTATGCCTGCGACTAGGGCGGGTAGAAAAGGCAGCAGATATCGCGGGGTAAAGGAGGGGAATATAAAGCCTGCCCCTATCACTATTGCCGTCGCTGCCAAGCTGCTCCCCATCAAAGCGGTTTCACCAATCGAATAGGGCCATTCACGTTTCCATCGGAACGTACGGATCATATCCCACCCTAAAGTGACAAACATCCAGAAGAATAAAATGACCCCCGGCCAGGCCCAGCCGGTTATCAAGGACGGAACGAGCCACAAGACATTCCAATCAAGCAGATTGTACCACGCCACGTCATTTCGTGCGAAACTGGCGATGAAGGGTAGATGCACTGCCATCCAGGCCGCCATCGGAAAGAGTGGAAGGAGTGCCGGCCAAGTGCGCGCAGCCTTAAGCCTGTGCACGGCAATAAAAGCGATTCCCTCAATGCCGGATATTATAGCGGCGTGATAATGCGTCAGCACAGCGAGAGCGGAAATGCCTGTCCAGATGAAAGCGTTTCGCAGAGTAACCCCGTCCATCAGCCGAAGAAAGGCGATTGCCTGGGCCGTGCCTAAGAAAAGCATCAAGCTATAGGGTCGCGCTTGCGTGGCGGTTTCGATGGCAATCCCGGACAGGGCGATGATGGCCATCCACATCATTCGGACCGCCCGATCAGAATGGCCTTTCCACATGATCAGAAGCGGTGTTGCGATGGAGATTGTCAGGCTGGGGAATCGCAACGCGACATTGCTGTCGCCGGCGATCTTCTCCCAGCAAAACACCATCGTGTAATATGCTGGACCACTTAGTTCCGTCAGCATCCAACGGGCGAGCAATTCCACGTTTTCTTGCGTCGCTATGGCCGCCGAAAATGTTTCATCGAACCACAATGGGGCAGTGATGCCAGAAAATATGCGAGCGAGAATACCAACAGCAAGGCCGATCCAGCAAAGCTGTATCAGGAGATCTGATTTGCGGCTCTCCGCGCGGCTGGCAGTCAATGACATGAGGCCTAATGCTGACATGGGGTTCCTGTGAGCCATTCCCGCACAAGCTCGAGGGCATCGGGTTACCCGATGGGCACTAATAAAGCCTTTACCACCTTGAACACCCGTCCAGCGCGTCAGTCCATTTGTATCTTACCGCGCCCTTGCTTGACGGAACTACGCGCTTTCTTTGCGTCGACGCGGCGGGCCTTGGCGGCCTTGCCGGGTTTGGTGGCGATGCGGCGGGCGTCGCGTTGATGGGCTTTGGCGATCAGGTCGGCGAGCCGGTCGCGGGCGTCCTGCCGGTTGGCTTCCTGGGTGCGGAAGCGGTTGGCCTGGATCACAATCTCGTTGGCGGCGGTGAGGCGCGATCCCGCCAGTTCCTTGATCTTGCGATAGGCATAGGGCGGCAGTCCGAGGCGGAAGAGGTTGACGCGCAGTTGCACCGCCGTCGCGACCTTGTTCACATTCTGCCCGCCCGGTCCCCCACCGGTAACGAAGCGCTCCTCCAGCGCCTCTTCGGGCACGTCAAAGTCCGGCATCGTCCAGATGTTCCGGGCCAAAGCCAGCGGCGGCAAAGGTTTGCGGCAGTGGCGCGGTCGCCTCGGCAGCAGGCTTGTCGCCGCGCGGGACGCTGAGGAATCGGCTGTGGAGCAGCATAGGCCCTTCGCCATTGCCATAGACCGGATCGCCCATGATGCCAAAGCCAAGCCCGTGCTGGGCATGGACGCGGATTTGGTGGGTGCGGCCGGTTTCCGGGGTGAAGGCAACCAGCGCGCGTCCGTCGCGCTCGGCAAGCTTGCGCCAATGGGTGACGGCGGCCTTGCCCGCCTTGGCCGCGATCATGCGCCAGCCCTGCGTCGGCGTGCTGACCTTCTTCAGCGAAAGGGCGATCGTCCCTTCGGTTTCCGCCGGGACGCCATCGAGCACGGCGATATAGCGTTTCGTCACGGTGCCTGCTTCGAACGCGGCGGCGAAGCGCTTGTGCGCCTTGGGATTGCGGGCGAGCAGCAGGCAGCCGCTGGTATCCCGGTCCAGCCGGTGGACGGCCAGCGGCCAGCGCTGGAAACCGAAGGTCAGGGACGCCAGATGATTTTCCAGACTCATCGACCCGTCGCGCGGCGCATCGACCGGCAGGCCGGCGGGCTTGTCGAGGATCAGCGCCTCGCCATCTAGAAACAGGACATGGTCGGTCAACAGGGGCAAGGGGTATCATCCTAACGGGAACAGGGGCGATTGACGCGCGCGCGCCATCCTATAGGGCGGGGCGGCGATGGAAAACAGGGGGCATGACGCGGCGACCGCGCAATTTCGGCTGGACTGGGTCGATGTGGCGCGCGGCATCGGCATCATCGCGGTGGTGGCGGGGCATATATGGACGCGCGGCCCGGTGCGCGATGCGCTCTACAGCTTCCACATGCCGCTTTTCTTCCTGCTGTCGGGCCTGTTGTCGCGGCCACGCCCCATCGGTGCCTTCACCCGGCGGCAGATCGTCAGCCAGATGCGGCCCTATGCCGCCTTCCTGATAGTGCTGCTGCTCGCCGACCAGATCATCGAGCCGATGAAGGGCAATGTGCCCATCTATCGCGACTGGCCGCAGGATATCGGCCCCATATTGCTGGGCGGAACATGGCTGGGCGGGCCGTTCATCATCTTCTGGTTCGTGCCCTGCCTGATGACGGCGCGGATCGCGTTCAATCTTGCGCTCAACCGCTGGCCCGATCCGCTCGACCGACGATGGGGGTTGTTGCTCGTGCCGCTGGCGCTGCTGGCCTATGGGCTGGGCTGGCTGTTCGATGTGTCTCCGTTGGGTCTGCTGACCGTGCCAATGGCCATATTGTTGCTCTGGGCCGGCGCGGCATGGCCGCATGTCCGCTGGCGCAATGGCCTGATCCTGCCCCTGGGGCTGCTGGCGACGGCGGGGCTGTCGGGCCTGTTCCCGACGCTCAACATGAAGGTCGCCGATTATGGTTGGCCGCTGCTGTCGATCGGCGCGGCGGTGGCGACATCCCTGCTGCTGTTCCGCCTGTCGGCGCGGATCGCGCGCTTTGCCTGGCCGCTGAGGCAGTTCGGCCGCGCCTCGCTGGTGATCATGTATCTGCATGGCGCGCTGATCCATTATTGCGGTCCTTCCCTGTCCAAAGCCTGGCTTTTCCTTCTCGCTCTCGTCCTGCCCCTTCTTGCCTGGCACCTGGTGCGGCTGACGCCGTTGCGGCGCGTTTTCCTCTAGCGCTTCAGTGAAGATGGCGCAGCTTGTCGGGGTTGCGCATCACATAGATGGCGCTGATCCGCCCATCCTCGATCGCGAGCGCGGTGGTCTGGATTTCGCCATCGGCCTCTCGCGTGACGAAGCCGGGCAGGCCGTTGATCCGGCAGGTGCGCAAAAGCGTCGACCCATATTTGCCGAACAGCACGCCCAGCGCCTTGTGCACCTGCATGACTTGCGCGAAGCCGAGCGCGGGGCGGACGGTCGCCGGGCGCTTGCCGCCGCCGTCGCTGTGCAGGCTGACGTCCTGCGCCAGCATTGCGCCGAGCGCGCCCATGTCGCCGCTGCGCGAAGCAGTAAAGAAGGCGTTGGCGATCTCCAGCCCGCGCGCCGCATCCATGCGATAGCGGGGGCGGGCGGCGCGGACATGGCCTCGCGCCCGCGCGGCGAGTTGCCGGCAGGCGGCGGTATCCCGGTCAATCGTGGCGGCTACCTCCTCAAAGCCCAGGCCGAAAACGTCGTGCAGCAGGAAGACGGCGCGCTCCAGTGGAGACAGTCGCTCGAGCGCCAGCATCAGCGGCAGGGTGATGTCATCGGGGTCCTCATCCCCGTCCTCCACCAGCGGTTCGGGGAGCCAGGGGCCGACATAGGTTTCGCGCCGCACCCGCGCGGATTTGAGATGATCGAGGCACAGGCGGGTGACGATGCGGCGGAGAAAGGCTTCGGGTTCGCGCACCGCGTCATGGTCCGCGCCCATCCAACGCAGGAAGGCGTCCTGCACCACATCCTCGGCGTCCGCCACGGAACCGAGCATGCGATAGGCGATGCGAGTGAGGCGGGGACGCAGCGGGGCGAAGCGCGCCGCCGCGTCCGTCTGCGTCCCCTGCGCCATCAGGCCGCCGCCTTGACGTGCGCCGCTTCGCGTGCCTTGGTCGCGGGGGTTTCGATCCACATGCCAAAGCCGACCGCGAGCCGGTTCCAGCCGTTGATGACGTTGATCGCCAGTGTCAATTGCACCTGTTCCTCCTCGCTGAACTCCCATTTTAGCGCTTCATGGGCGGCCTGCACCTCGGGTGCTTCGGACAGGCGCGTCATCGCTTCGGTCCAGCCCAGCGCGGCGCGTTCCCGATCGGTATAGCAAGGGGCGTCGCGCCAGGCGGAGAGGAGAAAGAGCCGCTGTTCGCTTTCCCCCTGCGCGCGGGCGTCGGCGCTATGCATGTTGAGGCAGTTGGCGCACTGGTTGATCTGCGACGCGCGGATCTTGACCAGTTCGACAAGCGCGGGTTCCAGCGCTTCGGCAATGGCGGTGCTGGCGGCGTACCAGGCCTTCATTTGCTGGGGCGCGGCGGTGAAGGGATCGAGCTTGGCAGTCATGATGCAGTCCTTTCGCTTGGAGTGTGCAATCATGACGAGACGGCGGCGAGGGATGTGACATGCCGCTGTGTTTTTTGCACCCGATGGGCCATGTGGACAGCAAGGCGAAGTTCACACGGTTTCGCCTGTTTTGGGCCGGAAGCGACCACGAAGCGACACCGAAGCGACCGCGAAGCGACCACAAGGCGACACCTGAGCGACGGGGGGCTTTGCCCGCCCCGGGCCGCGCAGGCAGGCATGTGCGGGTGGTGAAGAGCGGCGTCATCAACCAGTGTAGATCAGACGAAATCCTATTTTGGAAGAGATATGTGAGCAAGCAAAGCTGGCCCGCTTTGCGCACCAAAAAGGGCTGGCGCATGTCCGGTGCGCCAGCCCCTGTGGTTTTTCCTTCGCGAGATCCGAAGGCGATGCGGTCGCGACAAACCGCGCCGGGCGATCAGCCGTGCAGCTTCATCGCGGTTTCGGCGATGCGGCGGCCCTGATAGCGCGCGCCGTCCAGTTCTTCTTCGCTGGGCTGGCGGCTGCCGTCGCTGTCGGCCAGCGTGGTCGCGCCATAGGGCGATCCGCCGCGCACCTTGTCCACGCCCATCTGGCCCTGGAAACCATAGTCGAGGCCGACAATGGTCATGCCGAAATGCATGAGGTTGGTGATGATCGAGAAGAGTGTGACTTCCTGTCCGCCATGCTGGCTGGCCGTCGAAGTGAACGCGCCGCCGACTTTGCCATTGAGCGCGCCGCGCGCCCACAGGCCGCCGGCCTGGTCGAGGAAGGCCGCCATCTGGCTCGACATGCGGCCAAAGCGCGTGCCGGTGCCCACGATGATCGCGTCATAGTCAGCCAGTTCGTTGACGGTAGCGACCGGCGCGTCCTGATCCAGTTTGAAATGGGCATTTTTCGCGACGTCGAGCGGCGCGGTTTCGGGCACGCGCTTGATATCGACCTGCGCGCCGGCGGATGCTGCGCCTTCGGCCACGGCCTTCGCCATGGTTTCGATATGGCCGTAGGATGAATAATAAAGGACCAGAACCTTTGCCATCGTCATGTCTCCTTAGCTGAAATGGTTTGCGTGAAGGATGGCCGCCTGCGCGGGAGGGAGGAAGGCGCAGGCGGCCCGGCCCGTTCATGAGGGGGAGGGGAAAGAACGGGCCAAAGGGTTTCTAGATGCTGTCGACCAGCACGATTTCGGCATCTTCCAGCGCGGTGATGGTGATCGGACCGCCACTGGTGATTGCCGCGCCGTCGCGCGCCTCGAAAGGTTCGCCATCTATTTCGATCCGCCCGGTGGCGGGCACGAGATAGAGGTGACGACCGGGCGCGCTGTCATAGGTGATGCTGGTCCCCGCCTTGATCGTGCCGCCCAGCAGGCGGGCGTCGGCGCGGATGCGCAATGCTTCTGTGTCAGCATCATCGCCGCTCGCCAGCACGACCAGCTTGCCGGCACGGTCGCCCTTGGGGAAGGGCTTGGCGCCCCAGCTGGGCTGGCCGCCGCGGCTGCGCGGCATGATCCAGATCTGGAACAGGGTAGTGGTTTCATCCTCCAGATTATATTCGGCGTGACGGATGCCGGTGCCGGCCGACATTACCTGAACATCGCCGGCCGCCGTGCGGCCCTTGTTGCCCAGGCTGTCCTGGTGCGTGATCGCGCCGGTGCGGACATAGGTGATGATTTCCATGTCGCTGTGCGGATGCGGCGGAAAGCCGGAGCGCGGTCCGATCTCGTCATCATTCCAGACGCGGATCGCACCCCAGTGCATCCGTTCGTCGTCATAATAATCGGCGAAGGAAAAATGATGGCGCGCATTGAGCCAGCCATGGTCGGCATGGCCCAGCGACGCGAAGGGGCGGCGTTCGATGCGGCTCGCAGTGGTCGTGGTCATGGCAGATGCCTTTCATTTCAAAAGCCGGGGCTTCCGGCTTGCTTTCCGCCAATATAGCCATCAGGATCGTTTCCTGAACGAACAGCTTTGAAACGGATTGTTTCCAATGCGCCTTCCCGATTTTGAAGCCTGGGCGATGTTCGCCGCCGTGGTCGAGCATCGCAGCTTCACCGACGCGGCCAAGGCGCTGAGCGTGTCCAAGGCGACGGTGTCCAAGGCTGTGACGCGGCTGGAGGAGCATCTCGACACCAGCCTGTTCAACCGCACCAGCCGCCGCCTGGCGTTGACCGAAAGCGGCAAGCGGCTGGCCGATCATGCCCAGCGCATCCTCGCGGAGGGGCGGGCGGCCGAAGAGGCGGCGCGGGACGAGACGGCGGAATTGTCGGGCGTTGTGCGGCTGGGCGCGCCGATGACGTTCGGCCTGCTGCGCATCGCCCCGCTGGTGGCGCAGTTCACGAAAATGCATCCCCTGGTCGATATAGAACTGCATCTGTCGGACGCGAAGATCGACATCGTGGAGATGGGGTTGGATGCGACGATCCGCATTGCCGACATGCCCGACAGTTCGTTGCGGGCGCGGCGGCTGGCGGACGTCAACCTGCATGTGATCGCGTCGCCCGCCTATCTTGATGCGCGGGGGCGACCGGCGCATCCAAGCGACCTGG
Source organism: Sphingobium sp. UBA5915 (assembly GCF_002431195.1). Lineage (NCBI taxonomy): Bacteria > Pseudomonadati > Pseudomonadota > Alphaproteobacteria > Sphingomonadales > Sphingobiaceae > Sphingobium > Sphingobium sp. UBA5915. The sequence continues at coordinate 107,696 of NZ_DJDV01000088.1, forward strand.
GCGTGCATGATTGCATCTGCTATTCCAATGTGACGCCGTCTGACGTCTGGCGATTTTCGGGGCCGGGCCAGCAGGTCGTGGCCGTGCAGGTGCGCGGGCGGCTGACGATCAACAGCGGGGAGGCGATGTTGCCGGCGCTGCGCGACGGGATCGGCATTGCGCGGTTGCCCGACTTCATCGTGGGCGAGGCGCTGGCGAAGGGCGAATTGGAAGAGATATTGATCGACTGGCGTTCGCCGCCGGTCGGGCTGCATCTGGTGACGCCGCCGTCTAGGCTTCGTCCGGCGAGGGTGGACGCGCTCATCGACTTCATTGCCAGCCACCATGGCTGTTAAGGATCACCGTCAACCTTTGTAAATTTTTTCTGCTGCAAATGGCATGTCTTAGCCTCGCGGCGGCCCGATGCTGTCGTTTCGCATGTGAATCTACCTTGACTTTGCGTGGGTGGAGCGGCGCTCAACCCTTTGTAAATAGATTCGTTTCCATGCGACTCGCCGGATTCCGCCGGTTAGTCAAAAATTAACCTTTGTCCTTCAGAAGTTTTTTGGTTAATGATTTAAAGCGGAAGCCGTTCTGGTGGGGTGAACGGGACTGCGACGCAAAGGGGCATTCATATGCGCGTGCTGCTGATTGAGGACGAACCGACCACTGCCAAGGCGATCGAGCTGATGCTCACGACTGAAGGCTTCAACGTCTATACCACGGATCTGGGCGAAGAGGGTTTGGACCTCGGCAAGCTCTATGATTACGACATCATCTGCCTGGACCTGAACCTTCCAGACATGCATGGCTATGACGTGCTCAAGAAATTGCGCGCGGCGAAAGTGCAGACCCCGGTTCTGATCTTGTCGGGCATCAGCGAGATGGACAGCAAGGTGCGGTCGTTCGGCTTTGGCGCGGACGATTATGTGACCAAGCCCTTCCACCGCGAGGAACTGATCGCGCGTATTCATGCGGTCGTGCGCCGGTCCAAGGGGCACAGCCAGTCGGTCATCCGCACCGGTAAGCTGTCGGTTAATCTGGACGCCAAGACGGTGGAAGTGGACGGCAATCGCGTCCACCTGACCGGCAAGGAATATGCGATGCTGGAGCTGCTCTCGCTGCGCAAGGGCACGACGCTGACCAAGGAAATGTTCCTGAACCACCTCTATGGCGGGATGGACGAGCCGGAACTCAAGATCATCGACGTCTTCATCTGCAAGCTGCGCAAGAAGCTGGCGCTGGCCTGCGGCGGCGACAATTATATCGAGACCGTCTGGGGTCGTGGCTATGTGCTGCGCGATCCCGACGAAGTCGAGGAAACGCAGGCCAAGGTCGCCTGACGCTGACGGAATAAACGACGCAAAAGGCCGGGCTCCAACAGGAGGCCGGCCTTTTCCGTTTCCAGTAGGGTGCAGGCAAGCAATCTTAACGGCTTGGTCACCTTATGCCGTGTAGCGCGGCGGTGAAGGAGTTTCCGTTTGATGGGTCAGGCCACGCATAGTCCCGAAGCAGCATGGGATGCCATCTGCCGTTCCCAGGCGGTGATAGAATTCGACCCGTCCGGCGTCGTGCTGTGGGCCAATGACCGGTTCCTGGCGACCATGGGCTATGCGCTGGAGGAAATACAGGGGCAGCACCACTGCATCTTCTGCGAGCCGGGCTATGGCGACACGCCGGCCTATGCCGAATTCTGGCGCAAGCTGGGGCGGGGCGAATATGATGCGGGCGAATATCGCCGCGTGGGCAAGGGGGGCCGCCTCGTCTGGTTGCAGGCGACCTATAATCCGGTTTTTCACAGCGACGGATCGGTCGACCGCATCCTCAAGATCGCGACCGATAATTCGGCGGCGCATCAGTTGCGGACGGAATTGCGCCATACGGTCGATGGGCTGGCCGCTATCGTCAACAGCATCGGGTTGATCGCCAACCAGACCAACATGCTGGCGCTCAACGCCAGCATCGAGGCGGCGCGGGCGGGCGAGGCGGGCAAGGGCTTTGCCGTCGTTGCGGCTGAGGTCAAGAAATTGGCCGGCGACACGCGCAACGCCACCGATCGGGCGCGGGCGATGGTGACGGCCGCGCGATAGAAGCGTCAGAAGGCCAGCGAGAGCTTGCCATAATAAAAGCCGCCGCTGATGCCATAAGGGGCATAGCTGTTGTACAGCGCAAAGCCCGACGCGCCCTGGTTCACGGCGCTGAGCTTTGTCGGATAGATGTTGAAGAGGTTGTTGGCCCCGGCCGCGAGGCGAACGCCAGCGGCCAGCTGTTGGCTATATTCCAGGTCGAATAATATCTTGGGCGCAATATGCTCATCGGGATAGAAGGTCGCGCCGTCCACGGTAACGGTCCGCGCGGCGGCCTGCGTCACATCGCCATAGCGGGTCGCGCGCAGGTTGAGCGTGGCTTCTCCCCGCGTCCAGTTCAGGTTGGCGATGATCTTGCTGCGCGGCGTGCCCCTGGTGACATCGCCCTGACGCGCGCGGTCGATCAGATTTACCCCCAAGTCGGCCAGCACCTGCGGCACGTCCAGACGGGTGAAGATCGTCCTGTTGATATTGCCGGACAAGGTCACGAGCGCGCTGCCCAGCGCGCCCAGGTCCGCCCGCCAGTTGGCGACGACATCGATTCCGCGCGTGCGTGTGCTGGCTGCGTTCGAAAAGTAGAATCCGCTCTGCACCGGATCGAGGCCCCGGGTGAGCAACAACTCGCCAAGGACATTATAGCCGCTGGCGCGCGTCGCATCGGGAAGGCCCGACAGGATGCCGCCCAGCAGGATACGATCCCGAATGCGGATCTGATAGGCGTCGATCGTCATGCTGAGCCGGGGCAGGGGCGCAAGCACCAGCCCGGCGGAGAGGTTGGTCGATCGTTCGGGCCGCAGCGGTTGCGCGCCCCAGGCGATGGCGACCGGATCATCGACCTGAAGCGCACGGACCGGGGCGAGGCGGGTGGTGGTTTCCCCGGGGAACAGCACGCCGATCGTACTGGACGAGGCGTAATAGCGTTGCTGGAGCGTTGGCGCGCGAAAGCCTGTGCTGACCGTGCCGCGCAGGGCGATGCCGCGCAGGGGCTCGATCCGGGTCGAGATTTTCCATGTGTTGGTGGTGCCGAAGTCGGAATAATCCTCATGCCGGGCGGCCAGCGCGACCTCCACACCCTGTGCGACCTTCTGTTCCAGGTTGAGATAGGCCGACCAGTTATGGCGGCGATACCGGCCCGCGCTGTCGGGGGTGAAGCCGGTGACGCCCTGCGCGCCCGGCGTGCGCGTCGCGCCGGCGAAGGGCGCGCCGGGGGGCGAACGATAGCCGCCGTCGGCATGGGAAGCAGGGTCGCCAGCCGCGATGCGATAGCGATTTTCGCGATATTCCGCACCGATCGCGAGCAGCAGCGGTTCGGCAAGGCCCAGCGGCACGTCGCGTTGCACGTCGATATTGCTGGTCCATTCGGTGGCTGTCACGGCCCCTAGGAAGAAGCGGGTCGGGCTGGTCGGCCCGAATGAAACGTTGAGCGACTGTTCGGAATAACGCCCTTCATTGCGGGCATAGCTGGTGCTGAGGTCATAGCGGAAGCCGGCGGGGCCATCACCGCGCAGGCCGCCGGTCACCTGGCTGTCGCGATCCTGGATGGAAAGATGGGGGATATAGCCTTCGGGATAGATGTCCGGGATGCTGAGGATGGAGTTGGGCGGACGATAGGTCAGATAGGCGTCGGCACGGCGGCGCGACCAGGTGCCGTGGCTGTACAGTTCCGATGCGCCCAGCGGCATGACGGCATGATAGGCCAGATTGACGCCGGACACCTGTGGCTGGCCCGGCTTGTTGCGCATCCGGTCGGCGGTGGCTTCACGGGGGTCGCCGGGGAAATAGAGGCTGGAGGTAATCGGGCCGCCCCGGACGGTGCGGCCCTGAAGAACCCCGTCGGCGGCGAGGTGGATCGTGCCGCGGCCGATCGCAAAGCCTTTGTCGACCTGAAAGCGGCCTTGTTCGCCGCCGCCGTTCCAAGTTCCGCCGCCCACGATCGACGCGCCGCCCCGCCTGTCGTCCTTGAGCAGGATATTGACGACGCCGGCGATTGCGTCCGATCCATAATGCGCCGACGCGCCGTCGCGCAGCACCTCTATCCGTTCGATCATGTTGGACGGGATGAGGTCGAGATCGGGGGGCGACTGGCCATTCTGGGTCGTGCCGTTGATGAACAGGGTCGCGCTGTTGTGCCGCCGCTTGCCGTTGACCAGCACGAGCAACTGGTCACCGGCAAGCCCGCGCAGCGACAATGTCTTGATCGCGAAACTCGCGCCCGCGCCGCTGTTGGATACGGATATGGCGGGGACCAGCGCGCCGAGCAGGTCGCGGACCGACTGCCGGCCATTCGCCTCCATGGCGCGCGCCGAAAGGATGTCGATGGGCACCATGCTGTCGGCGACGGTTCGGGTGACAAGGCGCGTGCCGGTGACGATGATCGGTGTGACGTCCGTGACCGGACCGGACACTGGCGCAGAAGCGGCCTGGGCGAGCTGAAAGGATAGCGGGCTTTGCCGCGCGGTGGCGCGAGACGGCGCGGCAAGCGCGATCACTCCTGCGCTCGTCTGCGTCATGCGCAACTGCGTGCCGGCGAGCAGTTTTTGCAGCGCCTGCCCCGTCGTCATCCATCCTTCGACCCGGCGGCTGCGGATGGCCGATACTTCCTCATAAGGAAAGAGGATGCGCACGCCGGTTTGCGAGGATAGTTGACGCAGCGCGCCGCTGAGCGGCTGGACATGAATGTCGAAGCGGTGCCGCTGATCCAATATCCTGTCCGGCGGCGGATTGGCTCGTGTCGGCAGCGTCGAACAGCATAGCAGCATAAGCCCGGCCAGGGCTTGAACGAGGCGCATGGCCAATCCCCCTTGTCGCCCGCCCCGTCGCGCGGTCATCAAGGAGAAACGGACTGCGCCGACCGACCCGCCATGGCGGCGGAGCAGACTGCCGTGCGATATTTACAGGCGGGGCAGGGTGACGCCCTGTTGCCCCATATATTTGCCCGCGCGGTCGGCATAGCTGACTTCGCACGGTTCGTTGCCCCGGAGGAACAGGAACTGGCACGCGCCTTCATTGGCGTAGATTTTCGCCGGCAGCGGCGTCGTATTGGAAAATTCCAGCGTCACATGCCCTTCCCAGCCGGGTTCCAGCGGGGTCACGTTCACAATGATGCCGCACCGCGCATAAGTGGATTTGCCAAGGCAGATCACCAGCACGTCGCGCGGCACGCGGAAATATTCGACCGTGCGGGCGAGCGCGAAGCTGTTGGGCGGGATGATGCAGCAATCGGTCTTGCGATCGACGAAATTCTTGGGGTCGAAATCCTTGGGATCGACGATCGTGCTGTCGACATTGGTGAAAATCTTGAATTCGTCGGCCACACGCGCGTCATAGCCGTAGGAGGACAGGCCGTAGCTGATGCTGCCCTCGCGCTTCTGGCTTTCGACGAACGGTTCGATCATGCCGGTCGAAAGCGCCCGTTCGCGTATCCATTTGTCGGAAAGAATGGCCATGTCTGTCAGCTCTTTTTGGCAGGGGCGATGCCCAGGTCCATGGGACCAAAGGCATGGGGAAGGAGATCGGGCAGGGTGAGCGCGAGCACGCGGTCGCCACTGGGCGTCGCGCAATGGATGACGAGCGGGCGGCCGGCCATTTGTTCGGCCTCGTTCATCACCTGCCGGCAGCGGCCGCAGGGGGTGACCAGCGCTTCCTGTTCACTGTCCATCGCGCCGCCCACCACCGCGATGGCGGCGACATCGGCAAAGCGTCCCTGCGCGTTGACGGTAGCGAGCGCGACCGTTTCGGCGCAGAGCGACAGGCCGTAGCTCGCATTTTCGAAATTGCAGCCGGTGACGATGCTGCCATCGGTCAGGCGCACCGCCGCGCCGACGGCAAAGCGGCTATAGGGCGCATGGGCATGGGCCATCGCTCCGCGTGCGGCGGCGATCAAAGCCTGCGTTTCGGAATCATCACCCATTATCGCGCCACCACATTCCATCGCACCGGACCATCGACGCCGTCGATATGCCGCAAGTCGGTGGCTGTCCACATCACCCAGGGCCGGCTGGCATAATCGGGCGGGAAGAAATTGCCGTCCAGCCACAAGGTGCGATTGATGCCCGAACCGATATCATAGGCGTTGTCGAAATCTTCGGTCACGTTGAGCAGCGCCGGCTTGCCCGCCTGCCCCTCCACCAGGTTGATGAGCGTGTTGAGGTTGGAGAGCAGCAGGTCGCGACCCGGCCGCTCGGCGCATCCCGGCGCGAAGGCAAGGCGGATGACCGGGGGCAGGGCGGCATTGTCGCGCGGCACTGTTGTCATGAAGCCGGTCGCCTGGTCGATCGGGCTGCGGCAGGCGCTATATTCGATCATCGCGCCATAGCGCATGCCCGCCGCGCGCGCGCCGCGCCAGTTTGTGGCGAAGGCCGGATCACGCCCGTCCTGTGCCCGCACCGCACGGATATAGGCGAAGTCCGCCCCTTGCGCGGCGAGCGTGCCCCAATCGACCGGGCCATCGGTCGACCCGATCGTCACCCCCTGCACCGGATATTCGTCCCGACCCGGCGCCCAGGCGCGGGCATAGAGCCACAATGCCAGCGCCAGCATCGCGATCAGCGCCAGTCCCGCCCCGATGCGGACCAGCATGCCCCCGAACGTCAAACCCCTGATCCCACTACCCCTTGATATGCAGCACGCAAATCAGCGTAAACAGCCGCCGCGCTGTGTCGAAATCGACCTTGATCTTGCCCTCCAGCCGCTCGATCAGCATGTCGGCGGCATCATTGTGGATGGCGCGGCGCGCCATGTCGACTGTTTCGATCTGCTGGGGCGATGCGTTGCTGATTGCCTGATAATAGCTGTCGCAAATGGCGAAATAATCGCGGATCGGGCGGCGAAACCGACCGAGGCTGAGGATGATCGCTTCGAGCGGACTGTCGTCCTGCCGGTTGATTTCGATGACCAGCCGCCCCTCCTCGACCCGCAGCACGACCTTGTAAGGGCCGGCATAGCCGTCAGGATGGGCACGCTGGGGCGCGAAATGATTATCCTCCAGCAGGTCGAAGATCGCGATGCGCCGTTCCTGCTCCACATCGGCATTGCGCCACAGGATCGTGCGCTCGTCGAGCTTGATGTCTATGATGCGCGGATCGGCCATATGCGAGCGCATAGTCAGTGCGGCGGCGCGCGCTCAAATGCAAGCGGGACTTATCCACAACTGCGTCCCCATGGCCCCTTGCGCCCGTCGCGCGGTGGGAGGAAAGAGGGGCTATGGTCGAACTGCTGAAAATCAATCCCGCCGACAATGGCGGCGCCGAACTGCCGCGCAATGTGGAGGCTGAGGCTGCCTTGCTGGGCGCCATCATGATCGACAATCGCATCGCCGAGGATGTGCAGCTCAAGCTCAAGGCCGAGCATTTTTTCGAGCCGCTGCACGGGCGTATCTATGATGCGATCATGCGCCTGCTGGACAAGGACATGGTCGCCAATCCGGTAACGCTCAAACCCATGCTGGAACAGGATCCGGCATTGAAGGAACTGGGCGGCGCGGCCTATCTGGCGCAGCTGACTGGCAATGGCGCGGCGCTGATCGGCGCGCGCGACTTCGCCAGCCAGATTTACGACCTGGCGCTGTTGCGGGAATTGGTGAGCGTCGGGCGCGAACTGGTTGAAAACGCGCTGGATACCAGCGAGGACGTCAACCCGCGCGAGCAGATCGAAGCGGCCGAGGTCGCTTTGTACAAGGTGTCGGAAGGCGAGGGCGAGACCGGATCGGTCAAGAGTTTCCTGATGGCGTCGACCATGGCGGTTCAGGTGGCAGAGCGCGCGCTCAACAGCGGCGGGCATGTGTCTGGGATCACGACCGGGATCAACAGCCTCAACGCCAAGATCGGTGGTCTGCACAATTCCGACCTCATGATCCTGGCCGGGCGACCGGGCATGGGCAAGACGTCGCTGGCAACCAACATCGCCTATAATGCCGCGTCGCGATGGGTGCGCGACAATGCCGACGGCATTCCGCCCGAAAAGAATATGGGGGCCAAGACTGCGTTCTTCAGCCTTGAAATGTCCGCCGACCAGCTGGCGACGCGCGTTCTGGCCGAACAGTCGGGCATTTCGGGTGAAGCGCTGCGCATGGGCAAGATCAGCCGCGCGGATTTCCAGAATCTGTCCCGCGCCGCGCGCGAGTTGCAGGAATTGCCGTTGTTCATCGACGATACGCCGGGCCTGACCATCGCGGCGCTGCGCACGCGCGCGCGGCGGTTGAAGCGGCGGCACGACATCGGGTTTATCGTGGTCGATTATCTTCAGCTGCTACAGGGCACGGGCCGGGGCGACGGCAACCGCGTCAACGAGATTTCGGAAATCTCGCGCGGATTGAAGACGTTGGCGAAGGAATTGCATGTGCCGGTGCTGGCGCTTTCCCAGCTCAGCCGCGCGGTCGAACAGCGCGAGGACAAGCGGCCGCAGCTGTCCGACCTGCGCGAATCCGGGTCGATCGAGCAGGATGCGGACATGGTGTGGTTCGTGTTCCGCGAGGACTATTACGAGGCCGCCAAGGAGCCCAAGCCCGACGACGAGGCCGCCTATGCCGCGTGGAAAGAGAATATGGAGCGCATCTATGGCCTGGCCGAGGTGATCGTCGCCAAGCAGCGCCACGGTTCCACCGGCCGTATCCGCATGAAGTTCGACGCGAAGATCACCCGCTTTTCCGATGTCGCCGACGATGGCTATCAGGATATGAGCTATGAGTGACGCCGGCTTGCCGTAGATCCGTTCGTTTCGAGCGAAGTCGAGAAACCTGAAGCACACGCATGGCCGCTTCTCGACTTCGCTCCAAGCAAATGGAGCGGGCTTATGCCCCCTTCGCCGCCTTTGCCCGTGCCGCCACGCGCTGTTCCAGCATCGACAATGGCATCGCGCCTTCCTCAAGAATGGCGTGGAACTGCTTGATATCGAAGGCATCGCCCAGTTCGGCCTGCGCGGCCGCGCGCGCCTTGGTCCACACGCCATGGCCGACCTTGTAACTGGTCGCCTGGCCCGGCTGGGTGCAATAACGTTCGACTTCGCGCTGGCAGCGGGGGCGGGCAAAGCCGGTCTTTTCCACCATATAGTCCGTCGCCTTTTCCCGGCTCCACCGTTTGGCGTGGATGCCGGTGTCGACCACCAGCCGCGCCGCGCGGAACAGGAAGGACTGAAGATAGCCGGCGCGATCGAGCGGCGTAGCATAGCCGCCTAGTTCATCGGCCAGCTGTTCGGCATAGAGCGCCCAGCCTTCGGTATAGGCGCTCATGAAGGCGGTCTTGCGCAGCATCGGAATGTCGCCGGCGGTCTGCGCGGTGGAAATCTGAAGATGATGCCCCGGCACCCCTTCATGATAGGTGAGCGCGGGCAGGCCATATTTGGGCCAGTCGCCCAGATCCTTGAGGTTGATGAAATAGATGGCCGGGCGCGACCCGTCGAGCGCCGCGCGGTTATAATAGCCGTTGGAGGCGCCATCCTGAATTTCCACCGGCACCGCGCGGATTTCCAGCTTCGTGTCGGGAATGGTCGTGAAGGCTTGCGGCAGTTTCGCCTTCATCGCGTCGAGGTCGCGGTTGAGCTGTGCCAGCAGGGCGGAGCGCCCATCCGTGCTGTCGGCATAAAGCTGTGACGGTTCGACGTTGAGCTTCGCCAGCCGCTCGCCCACGGTGCCGCTGCTATAGCCGGCGTCTTTCAGAATGCCGTCCAGTTGCGCGCTGATATCGGCGACCTGCTCCAGCCCCATGGCGTGAATCTGGTCGGCGCTAAGATCGGTCGTCGTGGCCTGCTTGAGCGCGGCGGCATAGATTTCATCGCCGCGCGGCGTGCGCCAGACGCCATCGCCCGCCGCGGTCTTGCCCTTGAGCGCCTCGATCGCGGCGATCTGCTCATCGAGCGCGGGATAGATCGCTTTTTCCACGACTCCGGTGGCCTGCGCCTGCCAGTCGCCGCTGATGCCCTTGGCGGACGCGCGCTTGACCAGCGACTGCACCATCGAGCTTTGCGCAGCGGGCTGGCCGCGCAGTTTCTTCAACTGGCCGAGCGTCAGGTCCAGCGACCATGCCGGAGCAAGATAGCCGCGCGCGGCTTCGTCCCGCTGAAGCGCGGTGTCGGTCCGCAGGTTGCGCGCGAAGGCGTCCAGCCGGGCGACATAGGCATCGCAATCGGCGCTGTCGTTGATGGTGTGCGCGGTGTTGAGGAAATCGGGCACCCGGAAGTAGCTGCCGCCCTGCTGAAAGATGCGATACGGCCGCTGCACGCTGTTGAGGCCGAACGTGCCCGGCGCGACCGTCTGCTGCCCCAGCGAATAGAGGATGACGTCGAGGTTCAGGCGCTGCGCGTCGGACAGGTTCGCGCCTTGGAAACCCTCCAGTTCCCTGATCGCCGCCTGCGTCGCCGCCAGGTCCTTCATCATGCCCGACTTGCTGTTGTCGTCGAGCTGGCTCTTCGCACCGGCGCGGGCGCCCTTGTCGAGGCCCAGGCTGGTGACGAACATGGGCGAGCGGTCGAGCGCGCGCTCGAAAATCGCGGCGAAGGCGGCGGAGAGGCGGGCGTCGTCGCCATTGCCGGACATGCCGGCCGCCTGCGCAAAGACGCGGGGCGTGGCGGCGGCCAGAGCGGAGGCTCCGGCGGTGGAGAGAAACAGGCGGCGGTCCATGATGGGGCGACTCCCTAATGTCGATAGGGCTGTGTTATCGCCATGCCACGGCCCGCCGTCCAGTCCGTTATATTTCAATGGGATCAGGCCGCGCCCTGAACCTTATCCTGCGTTTTCGTGTCGAAATCGCTGGCGTCATGGCGTTCGTGCAATTGCTCTTCCAGCGGGCCGTTGGCCTTATTCACCATGCGGCCGCGCTTGACGGCGGGGCGGGCGTCAATCTGCTTGGCCCAGCGCACCACATTCTTGTAGCTCGCGACGTCCAGAAACTCCCCGGCGTCATAGGCGCGGCCCAGCACCAGTCCGCCATACCAGGGCCAGATGGCGATATCGGCAATGCTGTAATCCTCGCCCGCCATATAGTCATTGTCCGCCAGATGCCGGTCAAGCACGTCCAGCTGGCGCTTCACCTCCATCGTGTAGCGATTGATCGGATATTCGTATTTTTCCGGCGCATAGGCGTAAAAATGGCCAAAGCCGCCGCCCAGCAGCGGACCGGCGCCCATCTGCCAGAACAGCCAGCTGAGCGCGGCAGTGCGCGCGGCGGGGTCTGTCGGCAGGAACTTGCCGAACTTTTCGGCAAGATAGAGCAGGATCGCGCCGGATTCGAACACCCGCTGCGGCGGAGAGACACTATGGTCCATGAGCGCCGGAATCTTGCTGTTGGGATTGACGGCGACGAAGCCGCTGGAAAACTGGTCGCCATCGCCGATCTTGATAAGCCAGGCGTCATAGTCCGCCGCGCTGACGCCGGCCTCCAGCAACTCCTCCAGCATGATCGCGGCCTTCTGGCCATTGGGCGTTGCGAGCGAATAGAGTTGCAGCTTGTGCTTACCTACCGGCAGGTCCTTGTCATGAGTGGGACCGGCGATCGGGCGGTTGATACTAGCAAATTGACCGCCGCTGGCCTTGTCCCAGGTCCAGACCTTGGGCGGGGTATAGGGGGTATCGCTCATCGAAAATTCCTTCTGACGCCGAAAGATGGGCGACAGGTAAGAAGCGGCGGGGGAGGCGGCAAGGCGTCCATCCGCCGCCATGGTCGCCCTGGCGCAGGACGGTCGATAAATTTTGTTCCGCGCGCCATAAAAAAGCTGTGCAATGCCCCTTGACGCTCGGCCCGCGCAGGCCATATTCGCGTCGCTAGCACTCGACATCGAAGAGTGCTAACACAGGAAAGTTCATCGGGAGAAGGACCGGCGCGACGGATCAGCGGGCCTCTGGGCTTCGCCACCGCCGCTATCCCCTCCCATCGCCAAGGGAAAGGCACTTAACATGGCATTTCGTCCGTTGCACGACCGTGTTCTCGTTCGCCGCGTAGAAGCGGAAGAGAAGACTGCTGGTGGCATCATCATCCCCGACACCGCCAAGGAAAAGCCGCAGGAAGGCGAAATCGTGTCCGTCGGCACCGGTTCCAAGGCCGAAGACGGCAAGGTCACGCCGCTGGACGTCAAGACCGGCGACCGCATCCTGTTCGGCAAATGGTCGGGCACCGAAGTCAAGGTCGATGGCGAAGACCTGCTCATCATGAAGGAAAGCGACATTCTGGGCGTCATCGCCTGATCGCATCCCGCTTTTCCTAATATTCCCACTCATTCGAAAGGTAGAAGATCATGGCAGCGAAGGACGTAAAGTTTTCGCGTGACGCGCGTGAGCGCATCCTGCGTGGCGTCGACATCCTGGCCGACGCGGTCAAGGTGACCCTGGGCCCCAAGGGCCGCAACGTCGTCATCGACAAGAGCTTCGGCGCACCCCGCATCACCAAGGACGGTGTTTCGGTCGCCAAGGAAATCGAAC
>NZ_DJDV01000088.1:120443-120596 GCF_002431195.1 Sphingobium sp. UBA5915
AACTGAAGGACAAGTTCGAGAATATGGGCGCCCAGATGGTCCGCGAAGTCGCTTCGAAGACCAACGACATCGCCGGTGACGGCACAACCACCGCCACGGTTCTGGCCCAGGCCATCGTACGCGAAGGCATGAAGTCGGTTGCCGCCGGCATGA
>NZ_DJDV01000088.1:120880-121053 GCF_002431195.1 Sphingobium sp. UBA5915
GACCTCAAGCGCGGCATCGACCTCGCCGTCGGCAAGGTCGTGGAGGACATCAGCGCCCGTTCCAAGCCCGTTTCGGGTTCGTCGGAAGTGGCGCAGGTCGGCATCATCTCGGCCAATGGCGACGTGGAAGTCGGCCAGAAGATCGCCGAAGCGATGGAAAAGGTCGGCAAGGA
>NZ_DJDV01000125.1:0-22848 GCF_002431195.1 Sphingobium sp. UBA5915
AAGCGCGCGCCGGTTCCCACTGGCGGCGCGCCCATCGCGCTGTGGCGGGAGGAAAGAACCGCTCTTGGCACGTTCACTGGCTGCGCGGACGAGATGCGCGACGCCGAACCGCCCGAACTCCATCGTCTGTCCAGGACGGAGACGTTGATCCTCGTCCCCTGTGGCAGCGGTGCCTATAATTTCACGACCATACCCGTGATCGCCACCGGCATCGCGGGGCGTCGCGCCTTTCATTTCGCGCCCTTCGATTATAAACCCGGCTGGAGCGAGGAAGAAGCCAAGCCGATGCTGGTCAACGCCGGATGGGTGCCGGAAAAGTCGGAATTGTCGAGCTTTGCCAAGGGCCGCGGCATCGGCGATTGCGGCGGCAGCGAAACCTATGTCTGGGACGGATCGCGCTTCCGCCTGACCGAAGCGACCAGCATGGGCGAATGCCGCGGCGCCTGGCACTGGATCAGGACCTGGTCGGCGCGGGTCAGCGATTGACAATCACCGCTGCGCTCTTTGCAATGGCGGCGACACGGGTCGCGCCTATATGTCAGACATGGCTTCCGACATCCTGACCGCGCCCGCACCTTCTATGACCCTCCCGGATCCGGTCCGGGCCGTTATCTTCGATATGGATGGCACGCTGATCGATACGGAAGCCGCGCATCGCCGGGCCTTTGTCGATACCGGCCATGCGCTGGGCTGGCCGCTTGGGGAGGAACTGTTGCTGTCGATGGTCGGCATCCATCGCGATGAAAATCAGCGGGTTCTGGCAGAGCGGCTTGGCCCGGACTTCCCACTCGCGCAATTTTATGCCGACAGTGACGCGTTGTTCGAGGCGGCGGAGGATGCCGGCATTCCGCTTCGTCCCGGCGCGGACCTGTTGCTCGATCATCTGGCGCGCGCCGGCATCCCGATGGCGCTCGCCACGTCCACCGCCGCGCCCTTCGCGCAGCAGCGGCTGGAACGCAGCGGCCTGATCCATTATTTCGATGTCATCGTGACGCGCAGCGATGTGGAACGGCCAAAGCCCGATCCCGAACCCTACCTGCTTGCCGCCCGCCGCCTGGGCATCGACCCTGCGCATTGCGTCGCGGTGGAGGACAGCCATGCCGGCGTCCGCTCGGCGACGGCGGCGGGGATCGCCACCGTCATGGTGCCCGACCTGCTGCCCCCCACCGAGGAACTGACGCTGGCCTGCGCGCATGTGTTGCCAAGCCTTGCCGATCTGTGCGACCTACTCCGCGCAACGGACTGAACGGGACCGGCAGGGAGGTCAGGCCGCCTGCGCCAGCACCAGCCCGAACAGGCCCTCAGCATCTGTCCACTCGTCCGCTGGGTCCCAGCCGCCCGCGCGCAGTAGCACCCGCTGGTCGCGTGTGCCATATTTATGGCTGCTTTCGGTGTGGATGGTCTCGCCACGCTCCATGTGAAAGCGCGCGCCCGCGACCTGGAAATTGAGCGGTCGCACCGCTTCCAGATGCATTTCGATCCGCGCCTTCTCATCATTCCAGACCGCGCGATGGGCAAAGCCGTCAATCGGCATGTCGCCGTCCAGCTCCCGGTTGATCCGCTCGATCAGGTTGAGGTTGAATGCCGCCGTAACCCCCTGCGCATCGTCATAGGCGGCGATCAGCCGGTCGCGATCCTTGATCCGGTCCATGCCGATCAGCAGCATCGCGTCCTCGCCCAGCAAGCGCCGCATCGCGCGCAGCAGGTCGACCGCCGCTCCTGGCTCCATATTGCCGATCGTGGAGCCGGGGAAAAAACCCAGGCGCGGCATGCTGCTTATTTCCTTCGGCAGGTCGAGCGGCTGGTTGAAATCGCCCACCACCGGCAGGACCGGCAATTGCGGGAAAGCGCGCGCCAGTTCAGCGCTGCTGTCACGCAGGAAATCGCCGCTGATATCGATCGGCACATAGGCGGCCGGGTCAATTGCGCGCAACAGATAGGGGGTCTTGCGTGAACTGCCCGCGCCAAATTCCACCACCGCGCGACCCGCGCCCGCTGCGCGCGCCACGTCCGGGCCATGCGCCTTGAGCAAAGCGGTTTCGGTGCGCGTTGGATAATATTCGGGCAAGTCGGTAATCTGCTCGAACAATTCCGACCCGCGCCGGTCATAGAACCAGATCGGCGGCGTCGATTTGGGTTCGTGTCCCAGCCCCTCCAATATATCCCGGCGAAAAGCCGGGTCGATCCTCTGCGTTCGGGCGGGGGCATCCTCGGTCAGCAGCATCGTCACAGATCCTTTGCCAGCCGCAGCCCGGTGAACTGCCAGCGTTGGTGGGGGTAAAAGAAATTGCGGTAACTGGCCCGCATATGGCCGCGCGGAGTCGCGCAACTGCCACCCTTCAGCACGAACTGGCCCGACATGAACTTGCCATTATATTCGCCCACAGCACCGCCTGCGGCGCGGAAACCGGGATGCGGCCGATAGGCGCTGCCGGTCCATTCCCATACGTCGCCGAACATCTGCTTCAACGTATCGGTGGGGGCGGCAGGATAGGGACGGGGGCAGGTGGACCCGTCAAACTGGTTGCCGCCGCCCGGTGCGATATTCTGCGCCGCGCTTTCCCACTCTGCTTCGGTGGGCAGGCGCGCGCCCGCCCAACTGGCATAGGCGTCGGCTTCATACAGGCTGATATGCGTTACCGGCGCGGCCGGGTTGACCGGCTGCCGGCCGTCGAGACCGAAACGGGTCCAGCCCTGTTCGCCTTGCTGCCAGTAAAGCGGTGCCTTCACGGTCTCCTTCTGCACCCAGGCCCAACCGTCCGACAGCCAGAGCGAGGGCGTTTCATAGCCCCCATCCTCGATGAAGGCGACCCATTCGCCATTGGTGATCGGACGATGCGCCAGCGCATGGGGATGCAGCAGCGCGCGGTGGCGCGGTCCTTCGCAATCGAATGCAAAGCCGGTGCGCCCGTCGTCGCCGATTTCCGTCAGTCCTTCCCGCCCTTCGATCCAGTGCAACGGACCGGGCAGATCGACCGCATTCGCGCTGCGTGATTCGAACAGCGCCGGTTCCAGCGGATTGAGCGAGAAAAGATGCAGCAGGTCCGTCAGCATCAATTCCTGGTGCTGCTGTTCATGATGCAGGCCCAATGTCACCAGCTGCTGGGCGGCGGGCGACAGATTGGGCAATATGGCTTCCATTTCCGCGTCCACATGGGCGCGATAGGCCATGATGTCGCTGAGCGCAGGACGGGTCAGCATGCCGCGCATCGGGCGGGCATGGCGCGGCCCTTCGGCCTCATAATAGCTGTTGAACAGATAGGCATAGCGCTGGTCGAACGGGCGATAGCGCGGAGCATGATCGCGCAACACGAAGGTTTCGAAGAACCAGGTGACGTGCGCCAGATGCCATTTTGCCGGTGACGCGTCCGGCATGGACTGGACGGTTGCGTCGGCATCCGACAGCGGCGCGGCGATGGTCTGCGTAATATGTCGAACGTCGCGGTATCGCGTCACCAGATCATTCTGGCGGGCATCGCCCCAGCTTCTGGCCATTCATGCCCCTTCCGTACGTTTGTTCCGCTCCAAGGTGGAAAAGCGCATGGAAGGCGTAACGGTTCCCCTTCCCTTAGGGGCAGGGGACCGCATCTGGGGCCGCGGCGCGGCACACGCGGTCGCGTCCGGCCTGCTTGGCATCGTAAAGAGCGGCGTCGGCCGCCGCCAGCGCCTCTTCCACCGGCCCCCCCGACCAGCGGCTCAAGCCTGCGGAAAAACTGATGATGCGGCCATTGACCCGCCCGATCGGCTCGCGCCGCATCTGTTGGGCAATGCGCGCCAGCGCCCAACTGGCCTCATCGTCCGCCGCATCGCGAAAGAAAATGGCGAATTCCTCGCCGCCCCAGCGCGCCACCAGGTCGGCGCGGCGCACATGCGACGCCAGCCGGTCGGCAAAGGCCGCCAGCACCCGGTCGCCTTCGTCATGCCCCTTGATGTCGTTGACCTGTTTGAAGAAATCGATGTCGATGAGCGCGATGCAGCCCTTGCGCAGCCCGGCCGGCAGCGCATCGATCTGCGCCAGGAAGCCGCGCCGGTTGGCGACGCCGGTCAGCGGGTCTTCGTTCGCGGCGATCGCCAGGTCGTTCATATGGGCCTGCGTCGTCGCAGCCGCGCGCTGCACCCCGGCGTAGAGATTGGCGATGACGTCCCCGACCTGCGGCAGCGACTTGCCATCGTCGGGCTGCGCGTTCAGGGCTTCGGCCAGCGTGTGGATCGGGCTCAGCAGCGCGCCGATCCCGTAAAGGGCCAGGCCGGTGCCGGCGACCGTCGCCAGCGTCAGCATGACCACTTCGGCCAGCGCCAACCGCCCGGTGGCCGCGCCCCACCCGATATAACAGAGCAGGGGGAGGTGGGTGGCGACGAAGCAGACGGCGAACAGGCGCAGGCGCAATGAGCGCGGGAATATGAAGGAGGTGGCAAGATAGAATTGCATGAGCGATCCCGTGATATGACCGCAAGGAGACATCTGCGCGGAGTCTGAAGGCTCTTTGAAGAAAGAGGGTTAATCGCAGCGGATGCGGCAACCCGTTGCCTGCCTGAGTCCGGTGGACTGGCGCCCGGTCAGCGCGAGGCGCCGGGAACCCATTTGACGTCGTCTGCGCCATTGTCGTTCAACCGCCTGGCTAGCACGAACAGCAGGTCGGACAAGCGATTGAGATAGGCCAGCGCCTGGGGGTTGAGCGCGACATCGGCAGCGGCGGCCATGGCGCTGCGTTCGGCCCGGCGGGTGATCGCGCGCGCCAGATGGACGGCGGCGGCGGCCGCCGACCCGCCCGGCAGCACGAAGCTGTCGAGCGGTGCCAATTCGGCGTTCATAAGGTCGATTTCGGCCTCCAGCCGCGCGACTTGGCTCGCCACGATCCGCAGCGCCCAGGGTTCGTCGTCGCCCTCCGGGATGGGCGTCGCCAGGTCCGCGCCCAGATCGAACAGGTCATTCTGGATGGTGGTCAGCCACTGGGCCTCGGGCCGTGCGTCCATGGCGACGATGGCAAGGCCGATCGCGCTATTGGCCTCATCGACATCGCCCACGGCCTGCATGCGCGGGGCATATTTGGGCAACCGCGTTCCATCCGCCAGCCCGGTGGTGCCGCCATCGCCCGTGCGCGTGTAGATTTTGTTCAGCTTCACCATGGCGTTCGGGCCCTGCGTTCAGCCATGCCCCTTGGCCATCAACAGGATCGCGACGATGATGATCGCGGCCGCCTGGAACAGGACGCGATTCATCATCATCCGGTTCTGCTTGAGGCGCGCGGGGCTGGGGCCGCTGCCTTCGGGCGCGTTCAGATCCTCCTTGGTGGTCTGGAGGAAGGCAATAACCCCCCGGATCAGAGCGACCAGCGTCGCGATCATGGCGAGGATGAGGGCGATGACAAGGACCGTATTCATGGACGCAGCCTATGCTTTTCCGCCGCTGATGCCAACCGGAAAGCGCCCCGCACGCAGGTCGGCAGCCAGAACGCGCGGGTCGATGCCCTGCGTCCGCAGTTGCGCCAGCGACAGGGATCCGCTGCGCTTGGCCAGCCGCCGGCCCTGCGCGTCCACCAGCAACGGGTGATGGCGATAAGCGGGGGAGGGGAGGTCCAGCACCGCCTGGAGCAGCCGGTGAATGTCCGTCGCATGGCGCAAATCAGCACCGCGCAGGACATGGGTCACACCCATCGCCGCATCGTCCAGCGTGCAGGACAGATGATAGCTGGCCGGCGCATCCTTGCGCGCCAGCACCACATCGCCATGGACCGCCGGATTGGCCGCAATGACCTCGCCGCCCTCCGCGCCAAAGGCATGCCAGCACAGCGGCCCCGCGCGCGCCGTCGCTTGCGCCATGTCGATCCGCCATGCATGCGCCTTTCCTGCCGCGATTCTGTGCGTCTGCTCCTCCGCGCCCAGCGCGCGGCAGGTGCCGGGATAGACCGGCCCCTCCGGCCCGTGCGGTGCGGTCAGGCTGGCCTGAATGTCGGCGCGGGTGCAGAAACAGGGGTAGAGCAGGCCCATGTCCCGCAACCGATCCAGCGCCGCCATATAATGGCCGATCCGTTGCGACTGGAACAGGATGTCGCCGTTCCATTCCACGCCCAGCCAGCGCAGGTCCTCGATAATGCCCGCTACATGCTCGGGCCGGCTGCGCGTGCCGTCGATATCCTCGATCCGCAGGCGCATCGTCCCGCCAGCGCCGCGCGCCAGGTCCATCGCCATCAACGCGGACCAGCCATGACCGACATGCAGCCGCCCCGTCGGGCTTGGCGCGAAGCGCGTCACCATATGCTGTGGTGCGACAGGCCGTGTCATACTGGCTCTTGACGAACAATATTCGTTAATGCTGTCATGTGCGCGTCATGTTGCTGGTGGATCAGCGGCTTCGGCAAGGGGGTAGACGTTTTTCTATGTACCATCCCGACCTGATACGACATCCGGAAAATTGTCCGGCGCTGGTTTTGAATGCGGACTATACGCCGCTCAGCTATTATCCGTTAAGCCTCTGGCCCTGGCAGACGGCGATCAAGGCGGTGTTTCTGGAACGGGTCGATATCGTCTCCTCCTATGAGCGAGAGGTGCATAGCCCCAGTCTTCAGATGAAGATCCCGTC
This sequence comes from Sphingobium sp. UBA5915, assembly GCF_002431195.1. Classification (NCBI taxonomy): domain Bacteria; kingdom Pseudomonadati; phylum Pseudomonadota; class Alphaproteobacteria; order Sphingomonadales; family Sphingobiaceae; genus Sphingobium; species Sphingobium sp. UBA5915. The sequence goes on from NZ_DJDV01000125.1 coordinate 6,581, forward strand.
GGTCATCGCGCTCAAACAATATGTGAAGCCGTCCGAACATCCCGCCTTCACCCGGTTCAACCTGTTCCTGCGCGACAAGTTCGCCTGCCAATATTGCGGTGCGACCAGCGACCTCACCTTCGACCATGTCGTGCCGCGCCGCGCGGGCGGCCGCACGACATGGGAAAATGTCGCCACCGCCTGTTCGCCCTGCAACCTCAAAAAAGGCGGCCGCACGCCCAAGGAAGCGCATATGCAATTGCATGTGCAGCCGATCCGCCCGACCAGTTGGCAGCTTCAGGAACATGGTCGTGGCTTTCCGCCGGGCTATCTACATGAAAGCTGGCACGACTGGCTCTACTGGGATGTCGAACTGCTCGCCTGAAAGCGGTCCTGTTGTCGTCAGCCGACCGGCAGCCAATCCAGGTCCATGTCCCTGTGTCGATTGGTATAATGGCCGATATCCTCCAGCCGCTCCATGTCCAGCATCCGGAACCGGCCATTGGTGCGGCTGATCAGGCCTTCCTGCTCCATCTGCCGAATCATGCGGTTCACATGGACGGATGTCAGACCGATCGAATCACCGATCTCTTCCTGGGTCAGCTTCAAATCGAAACTATCCTCGATACTGTCGTCGGTGACGCGCAGCCGATGGAACATGTCGAGCAGGAACGCCGCGACCCGCGCCTTGGCGGACGTGCGGCCCAGCGACGCCAGCCGGTCGGTCATCGACACGCGCTCGGCATTGGACAGCAGGAACAGGAGCGCCGCGACGCGCGGATGCTCTTCCAGCAGGCGGCGCAGCGCATGTTTGTCGAACGGGCAGATCACCGAATCCGACACCGCCACCAATGATTCCGGCGCACGCGTATAGATGGTGCTGGCCGATCCGATAAAGTCGCCCGGAAAATAGACGCGCAATATCTGCCGGCTGCCATCGGGCAGGATGACGAAACTCATCACCCGCCCTTCGCGCAACACGAATAACTCCGTAATCGGATCGTTGACCCGCTGGATGACCGCTCCGCGCTTCACCTTGCGCGGATTTTCCTCCAGCCTCGCCAATGCCGCCTGTTCCGCGTCGGTCAAGGGCAAATGGCGCGACAACTGCTCTGCAAAACAGCTTTCTGCCACCAACACACCTTCTTGTAAAAAATAGTCGTTACGATGGCAAAACGCCTTGAGCGCCTTTTGGCTGCATTTTCAGCTTCTGCACTAAACTCGATCAATTCCCGAGCGCGTTCGAAAATTTCCTTCCGCGGTTCATGAGGCAGGCTCATCGCGCCGTCTCAGTTGCCTTGCACATGGCGCGTTTGCCGCTATTAACCCTGCGGAATGGACCGCATTGATATTCGCGGCGGCAACGCGCTGAACGGCCGCCTTCCTATTTCCGGCGCGAAAAATGCCGCCTTGACGCTGTTGCCCTGCGCGCTGCTGACGGATGAGCCGCTGACATTGCGCAACCTGCCGCGCCTGGCGGATGTCGACAGCTTTGGCCATCTGCTCAACCAACTCGGCGTTTCGACGATGATCGAAGGGGCGCGGCCCGAAGATTTCGGCCGTGTCATGACGCTGCGCGCCGGGCGGGTCACGTCGACCGAAGCGCCCTACGATATCGTGCGCAAGATGCGCGCGTCGATCCTCGTGCTGGGGCCGCTGCTCGCGCGCGCCGGCGAAGCGCGGGTGTCGCTGCCGGGCGGCTGCGCGATCGGCAACCGCCCGATCGACCTGCATCTGAAGGCGCTCGAGGCTCTGGGTGCGAAGATCGAACTGGCCGCGGGCTATGTCCGCGCCAGCGCGCCCGATGGCGGCCTGCCGGGGGGCATGTATACCTTTCCCGTGGTGTCGGTCGGCGCCACGGAAAATGCAGTCATGGCGGCGGTCCTGGCCAAGGGTGAATGCACGCTCGAAAATGCCGCCCGCGAACCGGAAATCGTCGATCTGTGCAATCTTCTCGTCGCCATGGGGGCGGAGATCGAAGGCATTGGCAGCGATCGGCTGGTCATCCAGGGCCGTCCGCGTCTGCATGGCGCGACTTACAGCGTCATGCCCGACCGGATCGAGGCGGGAAGCTATGCCTGCGCCGTGGCGATCACTGGCGGGTCGCTGGATCTGATCGGCGCCAATGCCGACGACATGCACGCCATTCTGGCGGGGCTGCGCGATGCCGGGGTCCAGGTCGACGCGCACAAGCAGGGCATCCGCATATCCTCCGATGGCAAGCTGCGGCCGCTGACGCTTTCGACCGCGCCATTCCCCGCCTTCCCGACCGATATGCAGGCGCAGTTCATGGCGATGCTGACGCTGGCGGACGGGGCGTCGGTGCTGACCGAAACAATCTTCGAAAATCGCTACATGCACGTGCCCGAACTGGCGCGCATGGGCGCGGATATTGCGGTCAACGGGCGCACCGCGGTGGTGCGCGGCGTATCGCAACTGGTCGGCGCGCCGGTGATGGCAACCGACCTGCGCGCCTCGATGAGCCTCATCCTCGCCGGCTTGGCGGCGCAGGGGGAAACGCGCGTCAACCGCGTCTACCATCTTGATCGCGGCTATGAGCGGTTGGAGGAGAAACTTTCGGCGGTCGGCGCGGATATCGAACGCGTCGGCGATGGTTGACGCCGGGCTGACCACCGATCGCGGAGCGCTGTTGGCGCTGTATGACCTGGATGCCGGAGGCTTCCGGACGCTGGACGATATCACCGCGTTCGCGGCGCATCTCTGCGACGCTCCCATTTCTCTGGTCAGCATCGTCGAAGATGTGCGGCAGCGATTCCTCGCGCGGGTCGGGCTGGACGCGCAGGAAACGCCGCGCGACGTATCCTTTTGCGCACTTGCGATGCTGGGCGAACAGATTTTCATCGTACCCGATGCCGCTGCCGATCCGCGTTTTGCGGACAATGCGCTGGTTACCGGTCATCCACATATCCGCTTCTACGCAGGCGCTCCGCTGATCGGGCGGGATGGCGAGCCGCTCGGCGCGCTCTGCGTCATCGATACGGCGCCACGCGCGGACCTGACACCGCTCCAACGCGAAGGGCTGGAACTGCTGGCGCGTCAGGTGATGATGGAACTGGAGGGGCGCCGGCGCGATCGCGACATGATCGCCCAGCAGCGTCTGGACGCCGCCGCCGTTGCCGACAGCGACCGGATGTTCCGGACGCTTGCGGACACCATGCCGCAAATGGTCTGGTCAACGCTCCCTGACGGCTATCATGACTATTACAACGCCCGCTGGTATGAATATACTGGCGTGCCTGTCGGATCGACGGATGGCGCCGCCTGGAGTGGCATGTTTCACGCCGACGATCAGGACGCCGCCTGGGACAGGTGGCGCAAGAGCCTGGAAACCGGCCAGCCCTATGAAATCGAATATCGGCTCCGCCATCATAGCGGCCAGTATCGCTGGACCTTGGGCCGCGCCCTGCCGATCCGCAATTCCAAAGGTCAGATCATTCGCTGGATCGGCACCTGCACCGACATCCACGAACAAAGGCTGATGATGGAAGAGCGCGAACTGATCGCGCATGAATTGTCCCATCGGATCAAGAATATTTTCTCGGTGATTGCGGGCCTTGTCGGTCTGTCCGCTCGCGAACACCCGACCATCCGACCCATCGCCGATGATCTGCGCGATCGTATCCTGGCGCTGGGCCGCGCCCATGATTTCGTGCGACCGCACAGTGCTGAATCGGCGCCGCGCGCCGGTCAGGGGCAGGGGCATTTATGGGGCGTGCTGGACCAGATTTTCGCGCCCTATCGCAACATCGACGGATCGCGCATCCTGCTGTCGGGCGATGATCCCGCGATCGACGACCGGTCCGCCACCCCGCTTGCGCTTCTCTTCCACGAACTTGCCACCAATGCCGCCAAATATGGCGCCTTGTCGGTGGCTGACGGTCGCGTGCATCTTCACATAGCCCGCGAAGGGGACGATGTGCGGCTGGAATGGCGCGAACAGGGCGGCCCGGTAACGGCGCCTGCGAATACGGAAGGGTTCGGCAGTCGGCTGATGACGCTAAGCGTCGAACGTCAGCTGGGCGGCCGGCTTGAGCGCGACTGGCGCTCCGACGGTCTGTGTCTTACCCTCTGGATTCCATCCCGTTCCATGAGCCGGGTGGCGGAAAAGGCGTAAAGCCGGCAATTTCCGCCGCCATGATCTCCGGCTGCTCGGCCGCCGCAAGTTCAAGCGCCGCAGCAATGCTTTGGGGCCGAAACGGTTTGGTGATGACGCCGAGCGCCGCCACGGCTGCCTCGCCGATCTGTGCGGGGTTGGCGGTGACATAGATGACGCGCACCCCATGCTGGCTGGCCAGCTCCATGCCGATCTGGGGGCCTGTCGGGCCATCGCGCAAATTGAGGTCCACCAGGGCGATATCGCAATCCCGCGCATGCGCCAGGGCGGCGGCGCGGTCAGCCGCGATCGCGCCGACGCCAAAGCCGGCATCCTCCACGATCTGCTCGATCTCCAAAGCGACGAATATCTCGTCTTCAACGATGAGAACTTTTTTGCGCATTCTGCTATCCGACGACACCCTTGGAGCGAAACAACAGCGCGATCATGTTTATGGTTCCCGCTGCACGCTCAAAATGGGTCATCGGGCTGAACATTCGGTTCACGGCTGAACGCTGGTCCACACCGTTTCGAAATCCGTGCCCGTCATCACCAGCACTGACGCAGGATAACCCGCGTCCGCCGCCTTGCGCGCGGTGCCGCTCGCGCTTTCGACGGCCTGCGCCTGGGTGGGGAAGGGGCCATAATATTTATTGTCGAGGTTGATCTTCCAGACGCCCTCATGCTGCAGGACGATATAACGGGCGTGGGGCAGGGTCATGGGTTCACAATACCTCGGTGTTATAATGATGCCAGGCCATGATCGCCGCCGCGCCGCGATGCGGGCGCCAACCCTCGGCCACCTGTCGGGTCAACGCTTCGCTCGGCCGTTCGGGCAGACCCAGGATGCGCCCGATTTCGATTTGCACCGCCAGGTCGCCCGCCGGCCAGATGTCGGGGCGGCCTTCGGCGAACAGCAGGTAGATTTCCGCCGACCAGCGGCCAATGCCCTTGATCTGCACCAGCTGGGCGATCGCCTCCTCGTCATCGGAAGGCAGGGCGTGCAGGTCGATGCCACCCGACACCACCAGCTCGGCCAGGCTGCGGGCATAGCCCTGCTTCTGCCTCGACAGGCCACACGCCCGCAGCGCGTCGAAATCGCGCGCCAGCAGCGCTTGCGGCGCGCAGCCTTCGCCCAGTTCGGCCTCCAGCTTGCGCCAGACGGCGGCGGCCGACGCAACGCTCACCTGCTGCCCCACGATCGTGCGCAACAATGTCTCATAGCCGGGCGTACGCACCCGCGGCGGGGGATAGCCGACCCGCGCGATCGCCGCGGCAAAACCGGGCTCCAGCGCCGCGATCACGTCCAGGCTTTCGCGCATCTGTTCTGCCGTAGTCACCATCTTTGCGTCCAGCGCGCCCTTGATTTCGCGGCGTCCCTCCGCCACAGCGGCGAAGAAAATTCTAGGGGACTGGATAGATGCCGAAACTGATCGTGGTCAACCGTGCGGGTGAGGAACAGTCTGTCGATGGCGACAAGGGCCTGTCGGTGATGGAAGTCATCCGCGACAATGGCTTTGACGAATTGCTGGCGCTGTGCGGGGGTTGCTGTTCCTGCGCGACCTGCCATGTCTATGTCGATCCCGCTTTTGCCGACGCATTGCCGGCGATGAGCGAAGATGAAAATGACCTGCTCGACAGTTCCGACCATCGCACCGACGCCAGCCGCCTGTCCTGCCAGGTCGTATTAAGCGACGCACTGGACGGCCTGCGCGTCACCATCGCGCCGGAGGACTGATCGCTTCTCAGGGGGCTAGGCGCAGCGTCGCCATCGGCGCATCGCTGGTCAGCGGCGTCACCGTCCAGACGATGCGCTTGCCCTCCGGCGCGTCCTGCGCGCCCTCTTCCTGATTCTGGCTGATGATCTGCGCGTCGGTGGTCAGCGTGAAGCGCCCGTTCAGCGCCTTGGCCGCCTTGTCCCCCGCGCCGCCCAGACCGCCTGGTCCCTGGCTCTTGTCGAATCCGGTCGCAAAGCCCGGCGCTTTCACGCGCACCCGCTCGTCGCCGCGCAATTCCACCGCGACGAACGGCAATATGATCTGCGCGTCGATATTGAACGGGAACAGGAAGGCGTGGTCCAGCCGCCCGCTCACCGCATAGTCGATCTCGAATTTATGGTCGCCCAGATAGCGGGCGGACCGGAACCCTTTTTCACGCAGCAGAGCAGCGGCGATCGCCTGCATCTGCGCATCGTCATCGTCCGCGCCATCCGCGCTGAAATCCTCCTGCGCCTGCGCCGCTACGGGCAACAGCGTCGGCTCGGCCGTCTCGTCGTCCGGCGAATCCGCGTCCCGATCGCCGCCGGTCCATCCCGCCGGGGTCATGTCCGACGCCAGTATCTCGCCCTTATAGGCAAAGGCGAAGCGGCGGTCGGCGCGGATGTCGAGGCTGGATTCGAACCGGCCCGGCGTCACCAGGCATGCCGACAGCGTCAGCAGTCCCGCCAGTGCGCCTGCGATCCGAACCAGCCCCCGCATGCCCTTGTCCCCCTCTTGCCTTACCCGTCCTGGCGGTTGGTCGCCGCATAGAGCGCGATCGCCGCTGCATTGGACACGTTGAGGCTCTCCATGCGCGGGCTGATCGGCAACTTGGCGATGATGTCGCAATGGGCGATGCTATTGTGGCGCAGCCCTTCGCCTTCGGCCCCCAGCACCAGCGCCACGCGCGACTGGCCGATCGCCTCGCCGATCGTCGTGTCCGCCTCGCCGTCCAGGCCGATGCGCCAATAGCCCGCTTCGGCGATCTCATCCAGCGCCCGGGCCAGGTTCACCACCCGCACCCACGGCACGATCTCCAGCGCGCCCGAAGCCGCCCGCGCCAGCACCCCGGATTCGGGCGGCGCATGCCTGTCCTGCGTCACGATGCACAGCGCGTCGAACGCGGCCGCCGACCGCAGGATCGCGCCCACATTATGCGGGTCCGTCACCTGATCGAGCACCAGGATCGGCCTTTTATCGTCCTGCCCCTCTTCCAGCACATCGCCCAGCCAGACATCGTCCAGCGGCTCGACTTCCGCCACGATGCCTTGATGCGGCGCGTCGGACGGCACCATCCGCCCCATGTCGGCGACGTCAGAATAGACGATGGGCAGCACCGGCGGCAGGTCGAGCGCGCCCAGCGCCTCGCGCGTGCCCCATATCTTGCGCACGGTGCGGTTGGGGTTGGCGAGCGCCGCGGTCACGGCGTGGCGGCCATAGAAGCGGGGGAAGGCGCCCTTGGGCTTGGCGGAACGATGCGTCTTTTTCATGGCTTCGCTCTTTTCACATCAGGCCATTGACAGGCAAGCCTCCATTCGCCATTAGGCCGCCTCCAGCGCGGCGGGGAAGCCTTTCTTCGACGTGCAGGGCACTGGACAGGTGGCCGAGTGGTTAAAGGCAGCAGACTGTAAATCTGCCCGGGTTTCCCGTACGCTGGTTCGAATCCAGCCCTGTCCACCACTGCACCGGCCGGTGCGGTCGCCTTTCCTTTCGCGAAGGGCGGAAAACAGACAGGCCAGTGTGGACGCATAGCTCAGTTGGTAGAGCAGCTGACTCTTAATCAGCGGGTCCTAGGTTCGAGCCCTAGTGCGTCCACCACCCCCTTCGACAGCCGCCTCTTCCGGGTTTCCGCCGGCTTGTCGTCGCTTTCCCGAGCCCGCGAGAGAGAAAGAGGGACACGCATGGCGTGGCTGATCCTGGGCATTGCCGTCTTCACCGAAATCTGCTGGGCCTTGAGCCTCAAATGGGCCGCGACCATCGCCAGTTGGCAGGCGTCGATCGTCCCCATCGCCCTGAGCTTCCTCAACATGGCCCTCCTCGCGCTCGCCATGCGCGCCATTCCCGCCGGCACGGCCTACGCTATCTGGACCGGCCTGGGCGCGGTCGGCGTCATCATCGGCGGCATGATCCTCTTCGGCGACAAGGTGAGCCTGGTCCAGGCCGGTTTCATGGCGATGATCGTCATAGGCGTCGCCGGCACGAAGCTGTTCGGGCAGGGGTGAGGGGGGATCAAGCTCCCTGATTTCCGGTCGACAGCGGTTCTGCCAATGCGACAATGAGACGTTTCGTCAATGACTTGGTTCGGGACATTTCCGACGTTCCCGCACGGAGTTTTGAAAGTCGGCTTTTGTCAGAAGCCGCCATTGGACGTTAGGTGCGGCAAAGCTTGTACGACTTCGCCCAACCCTCGTAAACTTGACAATATCCTTGCCAAGGATGGTGCTTCGCATACACAAGTCTCCTGCGACGCCGCTCTTGCCGACCCGATCACCAGATGGTTCGTTCTACAGCCGGCGTACCGCCTGCAATTGATCTCAGCCGATAATCCTATTAGCCTCGTGAAACTGGGGGTGGCTAATGCAATGCAATGTGCACGACAATGACCGTTCGGACGAGGCCCTTCGCCACGTTCTCGATGGAACGGCTATGCTGTTCGTTGGCTCGGGCGTAGGATTCCTATCGAAGGCTGCGGATCAAAGCACCCTTCCAAACGGCAAAGCGCTTGCAGACATACTGCACCGGGAAGTCGGCATCCCGCCGGGCCGGCATAGTCTGCAACGTATCGCGCAGCACGCCATAAAAAAGCTTGGCCCCGATCACATTCTTGCGCTGCTGAAAAAGACGCTCTCGGTGAACGAAGTCGACCCGCGTTTGCAGTCAATATATCGAGCACCATGGCAACGAATTTATACCACTAACTACGACGATGCTATCGAATTGTCGCGTCGCGGAGAAGCTATCGTGTCGGCCTTCACGTTAAGCGATGATCCAATGTCGGCCCCGCAGGGATCAATATGCCATCTCAACGGATATATTGGCTCCATCAAGCCAGCATCTTTCGACGAAGATGCAGTTCTGACCGATACTAGCTATTCGATCAACGAATTTTCTAACTCACCTTGGGCGAGGCAGTTCCTCGTTGATATCAGGACTTCCAGAAGTATAATCTTTCTGGGCTATAGCATGTCTGATCTTGATATCGTTAAGCTTCTCATTTCTGATCCTGACGTGCGCGATCGCACTCTTATCTATGTCTCGCCCGATACCGATGAAGTCGATATTGATACACTTTCGGCATACGGAGCGGTAAGAACCGGTGGCTTCGACGACCTGCATGACCGATTTAAAAGGGTATCCGATTCCTACACTCCGGTAACAAATGCGGTTTTTAACGAACTTCGTCAGATAGCCGCCGTTGATTTCAATCACGAATATCCGGCTGCCACGTCTGTTTTTAGGCAGTTGGTCTACGGACAGGTCGCAGAGAGGGAGTTCCTGCTTTCCGAAGAGCCAATAGACGGTGTTCAATATCTGGGCGGCCGGTCTCAACTTTCGTCGGCATTGGGCTCTATTAATGCGGGCAAAGGCAGAGATCTATTTATCCATGGAGAGTTAGCTTCAGGAAAAAGTTGCGCTTGCCTTTTAGCAGCTAAAAATCTCATTGGATCAGGGTATGAAGTTTATATAGCGAGCCATGGCCCCCAGCTAATAATGGATTTAGAAAAGCTAGCCGCCCGCGAAAAACCAGTATGTGTTATTTTCGATGGTTACGGATCGTTCATTGACGAAGTTAAGGCTTATGCTAGTCGCCGGCAGCCCACACACAAAATGATCTTGACCGAGAAGACAATTTCTCACGATCTTCTTGCGGGGGTTATTGAAAACGCAGCGGGATTTGGCCCATCTGTCGAGTGCCATTTGCACATCATTGAAGATCCAGATTTAGAGAATTTTTCCGACCTGATAAATTTTGCCGGCCTGTGGGGTGAGAGATCTGGCCTTAGCAAGGCCGGCAAGATTTCTTCGTTGCGCACTGATATGCGCGGATCGCTGTACCGAGCGCTCCTCGAAGTGATAAAGTCGGAGAAAGTCCAAGTCGAGATTAGGAGATTGTTGACCCCGCTGACGTACGACAGAAAGGCGCTATTGATCTTCGTAAGCGCCTTTATAGTGAACGCACTTGGATTTAAATTTGAAATAAATGATTGGCAAAATTTCTATAATATAGATTCGATAAGGAGAACATTCCGGGTCTATGAAGAGCAGTTTGCAAACTTCATAAGTATCAGGGGTGATGAGCTAGCGCCGCGATCAGGTTTGCTTAGTTCGCACATTCTTAAAGCCTTTGTAAGCGATACCGACATCGTTGATTGTCTGCACTCGATGTACAAGGCGGCCTATGAGGGGGAGGACTACGATCCCCATCTCGCCGACTTGCGCATTGAGTTGATGCGCTTCCGTTCGGTTGATCAAATGCTTAGCGGAAATAGCAATCATCGGATGGTTATCGACTACTATAACAAGATTAGATCCGTTGGTAATACAGTCAATAACGCGGATTACTGGCTGCAACTCGGCATCGCGAGCACTTCCTATAATGACCTTCCGGAAGCGCAGAGAGCATTTGACAACGCCTACGAGAGAGAAAAAAAGAAAAAAAATCCGATGCTCAAGAGAATAGATAACTACTATTCCAGATTTGAGATGAAGAAAGCCGTCGCGGAAACCGATAGCGCAAAGGCGTTTGATCTTTTCTATGCGGCCAACGATCGTCTTTCGAAGCAAATTTTAGCAGACAATAATAGGCACTATCCGTTTAAAACCAGTCGAGAATATGTGGGCGTTGCAGGGCGTCACTTTGATAAATGGAATGAAAGCCAACAATCTTTGTTTTTAGATATGTTGAGAGATGTTCGTCGCCGAGCTATCTCTTTTCGAGATACTAAGGGAGATGTGAGTCCAGACGTAGCGTTTTTGATAAAGGAGTCTGCTTCTATACTGAGCAAGCTCTCTGAGGATTAGGACGATGCACTAGGTGCCGCGCATCTCATGCTGCTGTGTTCGATGTTTCCCAAAAGGCCATGAACGACTTTAGTGTGCGGGAGATAAGCCGCCTCTACCTTGATCGTCTGCACGCGCCGGGGCTTCCTGGGATGCTGTCAGGCAAATCTGGGCGACAATCTTATCCTCTCCGCCCTTCTGGATCTGACCATTTGCCATCGTGAGGACGAAGCTGTCGAGCGACTGACGACCGGAAGATAGGGCGCCTTCTGACGGCCTGCATCGCAGCGATCCATCGGTAGCTTCTGTCAGGAGCAGATGTTCGCACAACGAGATTTAAATGACCGGGTCTGGTCGCCACCAAACATACCACACCTGCCCATCACCCCTGTCCTACACTCCCCCTGCCATGCCATCATCCCCCCGGCTCCTTCCATCGTCCGCGCCTCCAACACCCCGCGCCGCCCTTCGCATCGGCGCGCGGGACTTTGCAGAAATTTTCCTATTGCGAAATCGACGCCACCGGTCCGTTTGGCAGCTTTGCATGCGGGCTGCGACGGTGTGAACTTCGCAAAGCCGCTCGGCCTTGCAAAACGCCCGCCGGCGCGTCGCCTCCGGCAACCGGTGCGGACTTATCGCCACGCGCCAACAAAATCGCAGCGCGGCATTTTCGCGTCGCGCAAAATGCTCTAGGCCGCGCGCCATGCTGAACCTCAATGCCATCACCGTGCGCCTGGGCGGCCGCACCATTCTCGATCGCGCCGCCGCCGCGCTGCCGCCGCGCAGCCGCGTGGGCCTCATCGGCCGCAACGGCGCGGGCAAATCGACGCTGATGAAGGTGATGATCGGCCAGATCGACCCGGACGAAGGCTCGTGCGACATGCCGCGCGACACGCGGCTCGGCTATATCGCGCAGGAAGCGCCTTCGGGCACTGCTACGCCCTTCGACACCGTGCTTGCCGCCGATACCGAGCGGGCCGCGCTGATGGCCGAAAGCGAAACGACCGAGGATCCCGATCGCCTCGGCCATATCTATGAGCGGCTGACCGCGATCGACGCCTATACAGCGCCGGCCCGCGCCGCCCGCATCCTCGTGGGCCTGGGTTTCGACGAGGAAATGCAGGGCCGCCCGCTCGACAGCTATTCGGGCGGCTGGAAAATGCGCGTGGCGCTGGCCGCGCTCCTCTTTTCCAATCCCGATCTGCTGCTGCTCGACGAACCGTCCAATCACCTCGACCTCGAAGCCACGCTCTGGCTCGAAAATTTCCTCAAAAGCTATCGCGGCACCGTGGTCGTCATTAGCCATGAACGCGACCTTTTGAACAATGTCGTCGATTATATCCTCCATCTGGAAGGGGGGAAGGTCACGCTCTACCCCGGCGGCTATGACGCGTTCGAGCGGCAGCGCGCCGAACGGCTCGCCCAACAGGAAGCGGCGCGCGCCAAGCAGCAGGCCGAGCGCGAGAAACTCCAGGACTATGTCGCGCGCAACTCGGCCCGCGCCTCGACCGCCAAGCAGGCGCAGTCCCGCGCCAAGGCGCTGGCCAGGATGCAGCCTATCGCCGCCGCGATCGAGGATCCGACGCTGCATTTCGGCTTTCCCAGCCCGCCCGAACTGCGCCCGCCGCTCATAACCATGGACATGGCGTCGGTCGGCTATACCGACACGCCGGTTCTGCGCCGGGTGAATCTGCGCATCGACCCCGACGACCGGCTGGCGCTGCTCGGCCGCAACGGCAATGGCAAGACCACGCTCGCCCGCCTCATCGCCGCGCAGCTCGCCCCGATGGAAGGGACGATGCAAAGTTCGGCCAAGATGAATGTCGGCTACTTCACCCAATATCAGGTGGAGGAACTCGACATCACCGACACCCCGCTCGAACATATGACCCGCGTGATGAAGGGGGCGACGCCCGGCGCGGTGCGCGCCCAGCTCGGCCGCTTCGGCTTTTCGGGCGAGCGCGCGACGCAGAAGGTCGGGAGCATGTCGGGCGGCGAGCGGGCGCGGCTGGCGCTTGCGCTCATCACCCGCGACGCGCCGCACTTGTTGATCCTCGACGAACCGACCAACCACCTCGACGTCGACAGCCGCGAAGCGCTGGTGCAGGCGCTCAACGAATATTCGGGCGCGGTGGTGATCGTGTCCCACGACCGGCACATGATCGAACTGGTCGCCGACCGGCTGGTGTTGGTGGACAATGGCACGGCCCAGCCATTCGATGGCAGCCTCGACGATTATACCGACATCATCCTGCGCAAATCCGACGGCAATGGCGCGGATGGGGCAGGGGGTGGCGACGCGCCCAAGGTCGACCGCAAGGCGGAAAAGCGCGAAGCGGCCCAGTGGCGCGAAAAGCAGAAGGCGGCGAAGAACGCGGTCAGCAAGGCGGAAAGGGAAATGGCGGCGCTTGCCGCCGAACGCAGCCGCATCGACCAGGCGCTGTTCGATCCCAAGGCGGCGACCGGCGCGGAAGCGAAGATGACCACCAGCGAACTGATGGTAAAGCGCGCTGCGGTCGAAAAGAAGCTGGAAGCGGCCGAGGAGGTCTGGATGGAAGCGAGCGCAGCGCTGGAGGCGCTTTGACCGCTCAGCGTCCGATCAGGATGAACGGCGCCCAGATATAGGGCTGGGCCGCATCCGGTCGCCCGGATTGCATCAGCTTGAGCATCGCTTTCTGCAACGCCACCGCGCGCGGCAGCCCACGGTCCGCGCCCTTCACCGTTTCCAGCGTGACGAAGGCGCTGGCATCGTCCCGCACCGGCCAGTGCGATACCAGCAGCGCGCCCGCACCGGCATAGCGGAACGCCTGCGCCAGGCCAGAATAGGCGGGCGCCTGCGCCGTCTCACCCGCTGCCGTGTTGCAGGCGGACAGGATCACCCAGTCCGCGCCGATCCGCATCGTCGCCACTTCCGACGCTGTCAGCAGCCCGTCGTCGCCTTCACCAGGGGAAAGCAACAGCGCCGGCTCAGTCAGCCCCTCCATCTCGCCGCTGACCAGTCCGTGCGTCGCGAACAGCATGACGCCATAGGATGTCAGGTCGATCCGTCGCAGCGCACTCTCGCTCGCTTGACCGCCTGTCAGCAGGGTCGCGCGCGCCGGGCCGAACCGGGCGGCCACCGCCTGCAATTCCGCCGATGATCCGGGCAGGGCCGGCAGCGCCGACAGCGTCGCAGCGTTTCCGCTGCGAAAAGGTCCGCCGGCCTTGGTCGCCGGCATCAACGCTGCGTCGGCGAAAGCGGGGGCGCCAATGCCCAGGAAGCGTTGATACTTCATCGCTGTTTGTCGCGTCGGCGCAGGGGCGCTGAGGAAGCCTGGCTGCACGGTCAGCGCGAAGCGGCGGATCAGCCAAGGCGTGTCGCGCCGCGCCGTCGTTACCGGCTTTTGCGGCAGCATCGCGAATGGCACGGAGGCGAAGGCTCCGGTCGGCACGATCCGCAAGGATCGCGTTTTGGCAAGGATGCTTTTGATCCCTGGCGTCAGTATCTGCTCATGCAGTTGATAGGCCGCCTGTCCGTCAAATTCCTCCGGCGACAGCGTGTCGCGCAGCCGGCCAACCAGCGCGATCAGATCGGCCCTGCTCATGCCAGCCCGCTCGATCCGAAGGGCGGTGTCGCTGATCGCCAGCATGTAGACGCCGCTGAAGGCCGGCATGACCGCCAGATAGGCCTCATTCCTGCCCAGGTCGCGGCGCAGCGCGGGCAGGTCGGGATGCTCAACACCGCGCGCCTCCGCCCAGCGGGGAAAATCGCGGGCGATCGCGCTCTGCTCTGCCGCCACGTCAGCGGCGGCAGCCGCGTGGCGATCTCGGGCTTCTGCAACACCGCTATCGACCGCCAGCGCTTTCAACACATCGCGATCCGCCCGCTCAAGCACTCTGCCGAAATCCTGCAATGTCCGCACCCGGCCGGCCAACGCTGGATCCTCGACCAGTCTTTGCGCGACCAGCCGATTGGCATGGGCGATGCGCGACGCTGCCATGATCGCCATGGCATTGAGCGCCAGCTCGCCATCCTGGATCTCTGCTGCCGTTCCCAACGCGATGTCGAGCGCCAGCCGCTGTTCCTCATTGAGTTCGCCGTCATTGTTGACCGCTGCATCGGCGCGCACCACCGCAACGAGCCGGTGAGCGCTTTCACTGATGTCTCCGCCTCCCGGATTGGTGCGCGCCAGCACCATCGCCGCCAGCGCCAGCGGCAGCGCGGGGGCATTGTCGAGTTGCGCGCTTTCCCTGGCATAGGCGGCGGCGGCGCTGTGCGCCTCATCCATCCGCTTCGCCTCGATCAGTGCGGCGATCAGGTAGGGATAGGCGCGCTGGCCGATATCCCTGTCCTTGTCGGACCCGGCCTGCACCCGGCTGATGGCTTTGCTCAGGCGATCGATCGCGTCGTCGCGGTGACCTTCGGCCAGACTTGCCGCGCCGGCCCAGGCCAGCGCGCGCGCCGACTGTGGGCTGTTCTCGCCTTCCAACGCTCGGAAGCCGCGCTCTGCCTCCATGAACAGCGGCTCGGCGTCGGCATAGCGCTCCATCGCCAACAGCACGGAACCCAGATTTTGCAGGGCGAAATGGAAATACAGGCTGTCGGTTCCCACCGTCTCACGCTTGATGGCGATGGCGCGCTGCAGATAATCCAGGCTCTCGGCGCGCCGTCCGGTGCGTGACAGCAGCAGGCCGAGCGCCTCCAGCGCCCGGGCGTAATTGGGATGCTTGCGGTCGACATGGTCGGTTGCGACATCCACCGCCAGCCGCGCATAATGTTCGGCCTCCTCGACCCGGTCGGCGCGCTGAAGCATCTGGGCATAGGTATAGTAGGCGCCGATCGCATCCGCGCTATTCGGCCCCACCGCCGCGATGCGTGCGTCCATGCACGCTTTCTGCGCCACCACCGCTTCGGCGTTCCGGCCCAGCCGCATCAATGCCTGCGCATGGATGAAGGCGATGTTGGACCGCAGCATATGGACGTCCCGGTCGATCCCTTCAGGGGGCAGGCTGGCGACATAGCCGTCCATGGTGCGGCTCGCCTGCGCCAGGGTTTCAGCGCCGCCCGATACATCGCCCAGCGCCATTTGCGCATAGCCCTTGACTGACCGCCCTTGCATCCAGGCGATCGGATAGGCATCCGCAAATGGCGCGAGCAGGACCAGCGCCTCGTCCGATCGACGCAACGCGTCGGTATTTCTGCCGTCCAGCTGGTCCATGGACGCCAGCGTGACGAGCGCGACGCCCGCCAGTGGATGCGGATGTCCATTGGTCCGGATCTTGAGCGCTGCGTCATGCAGCCGCATCCACGCGTCGCGGGTCTGCTGCGACATGGACAGCGCATAATCGTCGCTGTCATAGAGGGCCGATGCGGCCGCCTCCAACCGGTAGAGCCCGGCATGGCGGGGATCGGTCGGCGAAAATGCCGGCATTTTCGC